>CAZKMC010000401.1:0-2326 GCA_964553485.1 uncultured Comamonadaceae bacterium | reverse complement strand
CAGTTTTCCTCACATTTGTGGCGGGATTGGGAGGGATGATCTTCGGGGTCTTTTCTCTGGAAGGCGTGAATATGCTGCTTGAATCCATGGGGGATGCAGGATCATTCCGAAATCCTTCAATCGATTGGAGAACTGTAGTAAGTGTGTTAGGGGTGATGGTAGTAATGGGTGGATTGGCTGGATTGCTTCCCGCATTCATTGCAGTCACCATCAAACCGGTAGAAGCTTTAAGAACTGAATAGAAAATAAAGGACATGAATAAAGGTTGTTTAATTGCACTGATCGTATTTGTAGTAGTCTTGTTAGGCGGGGCGGGAGCCACCGTGTACTTCCTCGTATTGAAGGAGCAACAAGGACCTGCATCGTTCACCTTGGAGGCTCCTCAAAAGACAGATATTGTGGCAAAAACAGTGGCTACCGGTTCTGTGCAGCCCCGACAAGAAATTCAGATCAAGCCTCAAGTATCGGGTATTATAAGCAGTGTGGCTGTTGAAGCTGGAGAGATCCTCAAAGAGGGAGACATAATTGCAAAAGTGAAGGTCATTCCAGACATGGCCAACTTGAGCAATGCAGAAAACCGACTTGCCAGAGCAAGAATCAACCTAGACAATGCTACCATGGATTTTGCACGGAATTCAGAACTAAGAGAGCAAGGTGTGATAGCTTCCGCCGACTTTCAGCAATTTGAAATAGCCAAAAGGCAAGCTCAGGAAGAATTGGAAACAGCTGAAGATCAATTGCAGATCGTCAAAGAAGGGGTAACCAAAAGAAAAGGCGGGACTTCCAACACCCTGATCCGGTCTACCATTGCGGGAATGGTGCTGGACGTTCCTGTGAAGCAAGGAAATTCTGTGATCGAAGCCAACAACTTCAACGACGGTACCACCATTGCGTCCATCGCCAACATGGATGATCTGATTTTCATAGGAAAAGTAGACGAGTCAGAAGTAGAAAAGCTTCACATCGGAATGGCGCTGATTTTGACAATTGGAGCCATCGAAGGCCAAACTTTTGATGCCGAATTGGAATATATTTCTCCAAAAGGAATAGAAGAAAACGGAGCCATCCAATTTGAAATTAAAGCAGCCGTGCAATTGCGAGAAGATCAATTTATTCGGGCAGGATATAGTGCCAATGCGGACGTAGTGTTAGACAGACGTGATTCAGTTCTCGCGATCTCGGAAGCTTTGCTCCAATTCGACGAAAATCAAAAACCATTTGTAGAAGTGAGCACTGGTTCAGGCCAGTACGAGAAAAAGCCGGTGGAACTAGGCCTTTCAGACGGTATTTTGGTCGAAGTTATTGGTGGTGTGTCGGCCACAGATTCTATCAAAAAGTGGAACCAACCCATTTTTGAATAAACACAGTCTAGTTTTTATACTTTTGCGCCATGGCGCTAATCGAAGAAATGGATCGTTCTGGCAATTGGCTTTTCCGTTGGAGAAGTTTTTTGCCACTGGTATTGTATGTGATGGCATTCACACTCATACTCCTCAACATGGACAAAGATGCCAATCATGAAAACCTGAATTGGATTTGGACGTGCGTGGGTGTAAGCCTCTTTGGACTTATCATTAGGGCGTTTACAATCGGATTCACTCCGGCGGGTACTTCTGGTAGAAATACGAAAGAGGGACAAGTGGCCGAAGCGCTCAACACAAAAGGCATCTACAGCATGTGCCGCCACCCATTGTATCTAGGAAATTTCTTTATGTGGTTGGGCATCATTATGTATGTTGGAAATCACTGGTTTACAGTGGCTTGTGTGCTTTTGTTCTGGTTGTACTACGAGCGTATTATGTTCGCAGAAGAGTACTTCCTCCGCAAGAAATTCGGCGACAAATACCTCTATTGGTCCGACAAAGTACCGGCATTTTTCCCAAAATTGACAGCATACAAATCCAGTGGAGTAGGGTTCTCCTTGCGCAATGTGCTCAAACGTGAATACAACGGATTCTTTGCAGTCTTCCTAAGTTTCGCCTTACTCGATGCGCTTAAGAACTACTTGTTCTACAAAAGCTTCCGCCTTGAAGATATCCTCAATCCATTTTGGCAATGGGCATTGATAATTTCATTTGTGGTTTTCCTTGTGCTGCGCACGATGAAGAAACAGACCAGTCTATTGGATGTGAAGGGGCGCGAGTTCGTCAAGTAGGTTGCAGTTTGAAGTCTTGAGTCTTGAGTCCAGAGAGGATCTTCCAGCCGTCTGAAACGTTTAAATTTGCGTCCTGAGAGTGATTTCCGTGTTAAGCAGGAAATTTTTTAGACTAAGGTCATTTTTGTTTTGATGTAGGGATGTTGTCGTTGAACTTCTACCTACATTCCG
>CAZKMC010000400.1:1585-2328 GCA_964553485.1 uncultured Comamonadaceae bacterium | reverse complement strand
TTCTTTCCGTTGGGTAGTGATGCGGCTTTGTCCTGGTTTTCTGCGATCCAGTTCATGTTGGATTTGATCAAGGTCAAGATGGAGTCCAGCGGGACAACCATCTAAAATTCCACCCATGGCGGTTCCGTGAGATTCGCCAAAAGTTGTGATTCTGAAAAGGGTTCCGAAAGTATTGGACACTTGTTTTGAATTGAAGGGACAAATTACGAAAAAGGGGACAGCTGGTTTAGAAGGTATTAAAACTCAAAATTCAGCCACAATTCAATGCCCCTCAAACGCATAAGTAATTCTGATTCAGGGGCATCTTCTCGGAGGGCAGGATGGGAATAAAATTCTTTAACGGGAATGCGGTAGAGCAATTCGGGGCTCCAAAATAGAGTAATGCTCCATTGGTCATCAATACGAAGCATTTGGCCCACGCTAAAGTCCAGACCAATCACCGCATAATCAAGTTGGATCTCCCAATCTTCATCGGGTTGAACTGGATCTGGAAAATAGCAGCTATCGCAGTTTTGGTTTCCGATCACGAATGCTTTCAAGTATCCTCCGTCAAAATCAGTGGCATATCCCAGAATCAAGTCGGCGCCATATACCATGGTAGTTGTTCGGTTTGGTTTGAAAAATTCCAATCCAAACCGCAGGTCGTATTGTTTGTCGTTGTAACTGAAATATTGAAAAACAATGGTTGAATCTGACCAGTCCCAAGGGATGTCCGTGATTTCGTTTTCAGCGAATCGAAGTCT
>CAZKMC010000400.1:0-1575 GCA_964553485.1 uncultured Comamonadaceae bacterium | reverse complement strand
CAAATTGGGCCCGTAGACGAAGTTTTTTGCTTACATCTACCTGACGTTTATAGCTCACTCCAGTCCGGAGTCTTTCAGACCTTCCACCCAGCAGAATGACTCCGAAAGGGGTTAGGTTCATGCCGAAGGAATTAACCGCATCGGGCATTACAAGACTGTCCAGATCATATTGTCCCCAGGCATTTTGTCCCAAGAAAGTCCAGATCAATACCAATGTACATGTGGTCAACCTCATTGCCCAAATATACATGCTTGAAATGCATTTTATCTCCTGCTGCAAGATTGTACCTTAGCGGCTTCAAGTTCGATCCATGAAATTACTCATCAAAAACATCAAAGGCCTGGTTCAAGTTCGCGAACAGCATATCGATTCTGTTAAAGGCGCAGATATGAAGGAACTGCCCATGATCGAAAATGCCTGGCTGGCGATAGAAGATGGACTCATTGCTGATTTTGGCGAGATGACGGATTGGCCGGGCATCTCGGACTGGAGAGATTTGGAAGTGCTGGACGCAGATGGTAAATACATACTACCAAGTTGGTGCGACAGCCACACACACGTCGTATTTGCCGGAAGCAGAGAAGGAGAGTTTGAAGACAGGATCAATGGATTGACCTATGCCGAGATTGCGCAGCGCGGTGGCGGAATTCTTAATTCTGCTGACAAGATTGCCAGGATGACAGAAGATGAACTGTTTACACAGGCTAAATCAAGAATCGAAAATCTGATGCGCATGGGTACCGGTGCATTGGAAATTAAGAGTGGATATGGGTTGAACCTAGAAGCCGAGCTCAAGATATTGCGTGTCATTGCCAAGCTCAAAGCTGAGATGCCGATTCCAATCAAGTCTACTTTTCTAGGTGCTCATGCCGTTCCTAAAGAATTCTCAGGCAGAACCAAGGAATATGTCGCGCATGTGATCTCTGATATTTTACCGGAGGTAGTAGCACAGAATTTGGCGGACTACATAGATGTGTTTTGTGAAGAAGGATACTTCGATTTGGAGGATACCATCGCCATCATGAAAGCGGGCGCAGAATATGGACTTAAATCCAAAATCCACGTCAACCAATTCAAAATATTGGGAGGTGTGGCTGCTGCTGTGGAGCACAATGCGTTGAGTGTGGACCACCTTGAAGAGCTAAATGTTGCTGATATAGAGGTATTAAAAGGAAGCAACACATTTCCCGTTTCATTACCATCGTGCTCATTCTTTTTGGGAATTCCCTACACGCCTGTCCGCAGGCTCATGGAAGCGGGACTAGCAGTAGTCTTGGCCACCGACTACAATCCCGGATCCACACCGAGTGGGAACATGAATTTTGTGGTTTCGCTTGCTTGTATTCGTCAGAAGATGACTCCCGCACAGGCCATCAACGCCGCTACCATCAACGGCGCCGCTGCCATGGAGTTGGAGCAGGAGGTAGGCAGCATTACTCCCGGAAAACGCGCCAATTTTTTCATCACCAAGCCGATGCCTTCTCTCGCGTATTTGCCCTATTCGTTTGGTGATATGCCTGTGGAGCAGGCCTTTGTGAATGGGGTGAGGGTGCAGTAACAGAGCGTCAGCTCGC
>CAZKMC010000399.1:0-2335 GCA_964553485.1 uncultured Comamonadaceae bacterium | reverse complement strand
TGCTTGCGAGCGGCACAATTTCAGGTCCAACACCGGATAGTTATGGTTCTATGCTGGAACTTTCATGGAAAGGAACAAAGCCTGTTTCTTTGAAAGATGGTGTAGAGAGAAAGTACATTGCTGACCATGACCAGGTAATTATGCGGGGCCATGCCGAAAAGGATGGGATTCGCATAGGATTTGGAGAGGTAAGGGCAGAAATTTTACCGGCAGAATAGCCGTTGGATGTATGGTAGAAATTGATTTAGAGAAGGAAAAACAGGAAATTCTACGGAGATACCGAGGACTGCTCAGAGCGGCAGTCAGGTCTAAATCCAAGCAGGATCGCAATAGAATACGCAAGGCTTTTGACATTGCTCTGGAGGCGCATAAAGACATGCGCAGAAAAAGTGGCGAGCCTTATATCTACCATCCCATTGCAGTAGCTAAGATTTGTGCTGAGGAAATTGGTTTGGACACCACCTCCATCATGTGCGCCTTGTTGCATGACACAGTTGAGGACACCTACATCACTTTGGATGACATTGAAAATCTCTTTGGCAACAAAGAGCGTAAGGTTATTGACGGCCTAACAAAGATCAGCGGGGTTTTTGATTATCAATCTTCTAGTCAAGCAGAGAATTTCAGAAAAATGCTTCTGACACTGTCAGATGACGTAAGGGTTATTCTGATAAAAATAGCGGATAGGCTTCACAACATGCGCACCTTGGATCATATGCGCAGAGACAAGCAGTTAAAGATTGCTTCAGAGACTCAGTTCATGTACGCCCCCCTTGCACACAGACTTGGGCTGTACAACATCAAGACGGAGTTGGAAGACCTTTCTTTGAAATACACAGAACCAGAACAGTATCAAGAAATTGCCTCCAAACTGCAGAAGACACAGGCAGTACGTACGCGTTTCGCAAATAAGTTTGCCGGGCCTATCATCACGGCCTTAGGTAAAGAAAAACTCAATTTTGAGATTAAGGGGCGGACAAAATCCATCTACAGCATCTGGAACAAGATGCAAAAGAAGAAAGTCCGATTTGAAGATATTTATGATGTATTTGCAATTCGGATAATCATAGACACTCCTCTATCTCAGGAAAAATCTGATGCTTGGAAAGTTTACAGCATTGTAACAGATTTTTACCAACCTAACCCGGATCGTTTAAGAGATTGGATTTCCATGCCCAAGGCAACCGGTTATGAATCGCTGCATACCACTGTGATGAGCCCAACGGGAAAATGGGTAGAAGTTCAGATTCGGAGCAGACGCATGGATGAAGTTGCCGAAAAAGGATTTGCGGCACACTGGAAATATAAAGGGAACGGAGAGGGCAATGAAAGTAATCTTGACCAATGGCTTGCACAGATCCGAGAGGTTCTGGAAAGCACAGAGGACGATGCTTTGACTTTCATTGATGATTTTAAGCTCAATCTTTTCTCAGAAGAGATTTACATTTTCACCCCCAACGGTGATCTCAAAACATTTCCCAAAGGTTCAACTGCGCTTGATTTTGCTTTTGGAATTCACAGTCAAATCGGAAGCCATTGCATTGGTGCCAAAGTGAACCACAAACTGGTTCCGCTAAGTCATGAACTTCAAAGTGGTGATCAAGTGGAAATCATCACTTCCAAGAAGCAATCACCCAAGGAAGATTGGCTGAATTATGTAATTACCGGAAGGGCTCGGCAAAGAATCAAACAAGCCCTCAAAGAGGAAAAGAAAAAAATTGCGTCCGATGGAAAGGACATGTTACGTAGGAGATTCAACACCTTGAAAGTTGACTTTTTAAGCGTGAACATCCGGGCAATGGAGAAGTATTACGGAGTAGACTCTGCCACAGAACTATACTACCGCATTGCCATTGGAAAAATTGATCTGAAGAAGCTGAAGGACATTTCTGTAGAAAACGGGAGAATTGTTTTTGAGAAAGAGCACCAAGAACCGGTTACCCTTGAAACTCACAGCGTCCTGACGCCTATTCCAGGCAAGAAAGACACGCTGCTTATAGGAGATGAGAGTCAAGAAATTGATTACACTCTAGCAAGTTGTTGCAACCCCATAGCCGGTGATGATGTATTTGGCTTTGTAACGGTGAATGGCGGGATAAAAATACACAGAACCAATTGTCCGAATGCCACACAATTGTTGAGTAATTACGCCTATCGTGTGATTAGAGCACGTTGGGCAAGTAAAGAACTGATTCGGTTTGAGGTAGGACTTAATTTCACCGGAATCGATGATGTAGGGTTGGTCCATCAAATTACGAACATCATTTCATCAGATATGAACGTCAATATGAAGGCGATTTCGTTTGAGTCAAATGATGGAATCTTTGATGGCAGG
>CAZKMC010000398.1:0-2339 GCA_964553485.1 uncultured Comamonadaceae bacterium | reverse complement strand
TACAGTACGGGATATGCCGCTCTATTTAATTGCATCGGATATACCTCAGAAACGCACATGCTCAAACCTTTTGCGCAAAGAGTTGAAAGCACTTACCAATTTCTATTGGCAACGGCGGAATTTGCGAATGAAAACCATGATGAGATCGTCGAACTAAAAAGTCAATCGGATAAATTCGTCAGCCACCAGAAAGAATTTGCCTTACAATGGGAGTTGGACACAACACAGTTCCGTGAGATTCTATTCAAAGGATTCAAAGCTGAATTCCCAACGAGTGAAGTGACCGGTAAAGAACAACTGCGGTACAATAAAAATCAGCCATTTGAAAAGAAAATTCGCTTCTATGACCATTATAAACCTACTGTGTTGGTTGAGGCTCCTGAAGCATATGTAATTCCGCAAGCTTGGCATGAAGTCATTGAAAGATTGAAATGGAATGGTGTTGAGATGTTTCAAATTAAAGAAAATCAACTCCAAGAATTGGAGGTCTATTACATGCATGAGTTTGAGTCAACACCATCCATCTATGAGGGACATCATCCGAATAGCATCAAGAAAATGGACAAAGTAGATGAGAAAATTGAGCTGAGATCTGGAGATTGGATTGTTCTAGTGAATCAATCTAAAAATAGATATATCGTGGAAACTCTAGAACCGCAAGGCGTAGATGCATTCTTTGTTTGGAATTTCTTCGATTCGGCCATGCAACAAAAGGAATGGTTCAGTGACTATGTCTTCGAATCAACAGCAATGGAAATGTTGGATGCTGATGCAGCGTTAAAAACTGAATTTGAAAAGAAGAAAGTGGACGAGCCAGATTTTGACAAAAATTCCATGTGGCAATTATATTGGTTATATCGTCATTCGGACAACTTTGAACCGCTAAACCGTTACCCCGTATTTCGATTGAATGATGTGAGCCAACTCACAAATTAGAGTCAAAGTCATATTGGCGTTCTACTTTGCAGACCCTGATTGTATAGCTTGCATACCATTTTGCCTTTCCTTTTTGCTGCGCGAGGAAGTGTGCTTTCTTTTCTTTCCATGCCTTGATAGCGAATTCATCTGTCCAGTAACTTACAGTTATCCCCAAATCATTTCTGGCACTTTCATGCCCCAGATAACCTGGTTGTTGCGAAGCTAGTGTTGACATTGCATCGGCCATTTCTTCGTATCCTTCAGCGTCTTTGGACATAGTTGTTGTAAAAATGACAGCGTAGTATGGGAGCTCGTATAACATGTGCATAAAATAGAAAGACTATCGTTATCTTCATAGCCGATGGCATCGATTCAATACCATATGATGATGACCTATTATAAGGTCATGAAAAAAGTCCGGAAAAGGGTGGAGTTAGATCCTATCCGTTTGCGTTTGTATATGGGGATAATCAGTTCCTTTAATGCGCCTTTTGTTCCTCGAAAAGTAAGTCAAATTAAACTTGGTGAAGTTCCTACAGATAAGATTGATTTTTTAGAAGATTCCCCTTTGATTTTGTTTTTCATCCATGGTGGAGCATTTGCTTTTGGCTCAGCCAAAATGCACCACGCAATGGCAAGCCGACTAAGCCAACAGTTGAAAGCACCTGCCTACATACCGGCTTACCGTCAAGCACCGGAGCATGCTTTCCCCATGCCGCTTAATGATTGCTACCATGCATACCATGAACTCATTCGCTTATATCCAGACAAAAAAATTGTGGTCATTGGAGACTCTGCTGGGGGGAATTTGGCGGCATCCCTTTGTCTAAAACTGACGGAAAACAAATCGAAAATCCCGGAATCTCTTGTGTTATTATCCCCATGGTTGGACTTAGATCGCAATGCGGAATCTGTGCTCAAAAATGCGGATGATGAAAGCCTGTTCGACTGCAATGATTTGATGGCCTATGCTCAATTGTATGTTCAAGGACAAGACACAACCGATCCGCTGGTTTCGCCGCTAAGAGGAAACCTATCTTTTATGCCGAGAACTCTCGTTCAGGTTGCTGCAAATGAATTACTCTACTACGATGGTCTCCGTTTTGCAGAAAAACTTCAAGAAAATGGAGTGGACGTTAAATTAGAAGTTGAACAAAATCTATTTCATTCTTGGCAATTAGTTCCCGCTTTTTTGCCGGCAGCTAAAAGGTCATTAAACAATGTTGCTAGTTTTATTCAAGCAGCTCAATGAATTAACTTCAAGGTCACATTGTACTCATATGCAATTCGGAGATTCGTATCGGTTCTGAACGAGAATAAACGGTTCAATCCTCCTAAGGCAAAGGTCAGTTCAAACGTGAGTTGACCTTTTTTTTGTGAGCATTATTTGTGTTTTTGTTTCCGGAATCCAGATTTCAAGT
>CAZKMC010000397.1:2080-2345 GCA_964553485.1 uncultured Comamonadaceae bacterium | reverse complement strand
TCGCTTTTCGAGCCATTTTTCAATTTCGGAAAAGAGCATCCAGACTTAGACAACTGCTGCCAAGCTAAAATTTGGAATTTTATTCAAGGATGACTCGGCAAATAGAAGCCCCTGTCTTTACATAATAAAGCCCTACTGGAAAGCCTGTCATATCCGCTTTGGACCCCGAGAACTCTAACACTTGCTTACCTGTTGTATCGTACACTTGCGAAACACCTGTGGCACCTTCCAGTGTAAAAACACCTGAAGATGGATTAGGGAAGAC
>CAZKMC010000397.1:0-2070 GCA_964553485.1 uncultured Comamonadaceae bacterium | reverse complement strand
CAAATCTCCGGAATCATCCAACCCTGTAGCTGACCCCAAAGTCATACTGGTTGTGTAGGTATCATCTCCGCTAGAAGAGTGATTGTGATTCGTCGCAATTGTGGCAAGATACAAGGTGATAGGCCCTTCATCTATTGTTGGTGCGGTCCACTCATATGTCCATTCAATGGAGTCAGGAACCGTGGCATCCGATCCACAAGCATTGGTTGCAACATATTGCCCTCCGGTGATCAACCTAGTTCGGGTAGTTTCTAACAATGTATTGGATCCGATGAATGAGTTATCGCTTACTTTTCTAGACGTTGTTTGAAAGCCAAACTTCGATACTCCACTTTGTTGCATGGTGATAGTCATCGTATAACTAGCACCAGGCGTATAATCAGTAACCCCATTCTCAATATCAAATGTGACCTCTCCAGGGCCATTGTTCACTCCTCCACTATGACATCCGGATTGCGCACAGGTAGTATTACCGGGTGCACCAGTATAACCACTGCCAACCAAAGGAGCATCACAGAGAGCTTTGGTATCATAAGCGTGTACTTTCTCTTTAATGGGATCACTTAATAGGAAAGACATCGATATGAATGCAACAAAAACGCAGAGAACAGAGAGCTTCTTCATGACCTTTTTTTTTCAAGGTAGGGATAAATCCATTCTTACTGGTGCGCTGGGTTTGAAGATGCAATGCATGAAAGAACAAGTCACCGTCCAATACGGGCCCTTAGTTTCCAATTACTTCTTTATTACCATATTCACCCCTGTGGTGTAATGCTTCGGAGGCTCCATTGTGGTAAGATAAATTTGACAAGTTGGCAGAATCACTTCTGAAAAATGTGGACCAATCTGGATATTTGAGAATTGCAACAAAGTACCATCCGGAGCTTTGTACAATGCATCCCGCATAGAGCGAGTGAAGAAAGAACCAGTAGCATTCAATACATGTAGTTTTCCATCAGCCACAAACTCCAAGTCAAATCCTTGGACATCTAGTCCGTATCGTTTTGGAGCTACATGCAAGTTAGCGTCTAGGAGCAAGTCAAAGATATTTCCTGTACTGTCACAAGCGATATTTCCTACAGTTAATGAGGGCTCCGGGGCCACTTGATAATCCTTCTCGAAGGAAACGGCCTTCCCCCTTTCATCCTTTCCGAGTAACATCAATTTTAGTGTCTTTTCCTGAGGTAGCAGGTGCAAGCAGCCATTTTGCGATTCAAAACTGCCGTCAACCACCAAAGTATCAGTGATCACAAAACCAGCAAGAGTTTGAATTTTGACTTGATTTGGAATCCCTCCTATCAAAAAATTGGTTTCCGGAGACACTTGACACCAATTCCCAAGTAGGTTCAGTTCAAACGTGACACTTTCCTGTGCCCTAGTCAACATGGACAACATTATCATTGGAACAAGAAGTCCGAGTCTATTCAATTTCTTCTGCTATTGAAGGTTCGTCAATCAAAAGCTCTACTCCTTTCCAGGTTCTCTGTAATTGCTCAACCATAACTGGCGAAATTGGATTCCCCCGTAAGTCCAGCTTTTCAAGACTGGGTAGATGTCTAGGTGAGCAATTGAACTTGCTTAGTTCATTGTTGCTCATATCTAAACGCTTAAGAGCTTCACATTTCCGAATAGCTACTGGCAGCTTCTTCAAAGCATTATCATCTAGAATTAGGACCTCAAGATTGGTGCTGCAAGATTTGAAACTGCCATTGAAGACCTTTGAAATTTGATTGTGACCAAGGTCCAGGTATTCAAGATTCGATGGGAACGAGATTCGAATATCCTTGATCTGATTGTGGTCCATTTTCAGGAGTCTCAACTTTGGCAAGTTGGCAATGTCGCTTGGAATCGTTTTGAGTTGATTCTGGCTCACCTCCAGATGTCGGGTATACCAAGGCAGACAATCGCGGTTGCACTTGGACATTCCGCACTCATTCAGCATCAAAGTGTCTGCACCGGCAGAACCAAGTTTACCAAAACGAAGAGCATTGATGGGGTTTCCAGATAAATTGAGGTAGCTATATCTTTTGTGTCCTTTGTACTTGAATGGCAAATGCTTCAGATTAGACT
>CAZKMC010000396.1:0-2350 GCA_964553485.1 uncultured Comamonadaceae bacterium | reverse complement strand
AACGCAACAAACGGACCACAATTACTTGCGCAATCGCCGGCTAGACACACTTACGCAGGAAATCATTTTTGACACTATTTATCCGATGATGGCCTATGATTTCAAAGTTCAAAAAATAAGCGGTTATACGGCAATTAATCATAAAATCAATAAGCAGCATTTAATCAAAGCCGGTTTGAGTTTTGATCTGATTGCCATGAATTTCTTAGATTCTTGTTTGTACGATTTGGATGTCCCAGACGATTATCAGCTTCGTTGGGACTATCAAGGCACAGCAGCAATTATTCAACCTTTTGTACAGTGGAAGTGGCGTATCTCAGACCATATGGATTTCACGGCGGGTGTACACGCCCAATATTTTACACTCACCAATAGCATTAGTCCGTTTGAGCCTCGCTTGGGTTGGAAATACCGCATGGACAACGGCCAAGCTATTTTTGCAGGTGGTGGTATGCATAGCATGATACAACCTTACTATACCTATGCTTATAAAGTGTTGCCTGGAATCAATAATCCGAATAGCAATATCAATATGGACTTCTCGCGCAGCGCGCATTCGGGCATCGGATATGAGAAATCTTTCAATAAAGGTTTCAATATCAAAACAGAAGCTTATTACCAGTATCTATACAACATTCCCGTAACCGTTGCACCATCTTCTTTCTCGATGATCAACGTGGGAAGTGGCTTCTCTCGATTATTTGTAGATCAACTTCAGAATACCGGCGATGGCTATAATTACGGTTTGGAACTCACTGTCCAAAAGTATTTTGACAAGACCTTCTTCTTTTTATTTTCTGGAACGGTCTATGACTCTCGCTACCGTGGTTCTGACCTCGTATGGCGCAACACCTCCTACAACGGCAACTATGTAGTGAATTTGCTTGGTGGTAAAGAATTCAAAGTCGGGGAGCGCAGTATCATCGGCATTGGCGGCAAGGTTACGGCAGCAGGCGGCAAGCGTTACGGATTGGTAGATATCGCTACCACCAATAGCATGAAAGAAATCATCTTCCAAGATTCTATGTTCAACGAGTTGCAGTTCCGCGATTACTTCCGTGCCGACCTCAAGATTTCTTGGCGCAAAAATGCCGACCGTGTTACCCACGAGTTTGGTCTTGATTTGGTGAATATTTTAGGTACACAAAATTTACTGACGCTAGCCTACAGACCAGCGCTTACTGCCCAAGATTTTATAGACCAACAAAATGGTACTTTTTTACCTTACTCAGAAAAAAACCAACTTGGCTTTTTCCCTATATTTTACTACAAAATCGATTTTCGGGCAAATGCTAAATAACAGCTTCTAAATTCCTATTAACTTTGTACTACAATATTAGTTATGAGAGGAATTTTGAGTTATCAGTTGGTGGATCCGCAGTTACCAAACAGCGAAGAAGGATGGTTTATAGAAAGTGAAAACGGCGCTTACAAGGTCGGTGATTTATCGATTAAGAAAATTGTCAGTGGCCGCTATGCAGTCAGTGATGGATCTGAAGTTGTTTTTGAACTCGAGCCCAATTGCAAGGTCAGTGACCAAACCAAAATTCAACACGCCGTGGTGGCCAAACTTCATTTAGAGGAAGAAAACCCCACCAAAATTTTTCTCATTGACATCGACGGCACCATCTGCGACGACATCAAAAATGAAGAAAGTCATTTGTATCCTACAGCTAAGCTTTTTTCAAATGCATTGGAGGTGATCAATAAATGGTACGACGAAGGACATATCATTACCTTCTTTACCGCAAGAGAAGCCAAAGACCGTGAAGTCACTGAAATTTGGCTCAAAGAAAATGGTTTTCATTACCACGGATTGGTCATGGATAAACCCCGCATCAAAGATGGTCAAGAATATGTTTGGATAGACAACCGTAAAGTGCGCGCCGTTACCTATATGGGCACCTGGTCCGAACTCACCGAGGTCGATGCCAAGATCAAGGTATTTGCTTAACCAGCTCAGCATTTGAAGGCCAAAGAGCTCGGTTTACTCCTCGATAAGCAAGCCTATTCTGAGAGTAGTATGATCTTGCATTTTTATACGCTCGAGCGCGGCTTCCAATCTTTTATTTTCAAAGGAGCGCTCAAAAAACGCAAGGCGCTCAACCAATTGGGCCTTTATGAAATCAACTATTTCAAAAGACCTGAGTCTGATCTTGGTATTGTAAATCAACTCGATTTTGCCTGGACCCCCCAAACCCTTTATGAGCGCCCTCAGAAGGTTTTGTTGGTCTTCTTCATGACCGATATTCTCCAACAAACGCTGCGACACCAGGGCCCAGACGCCAAGCTTTTTTATTTTATCCGAGATCAGTTGGTGCATTTAGAAACGACTGATACGGAAAGAAAA
>CAZKMC010000395.1:0-2350 GCA_964553485.1 uncultured Comamonadaceae bacterium | reverse complement strand
GATATCCAATTCTGCATCTCGTGTAATCTTAATGGCATATGCTTTTAGCGATTCCGCATTGAAAAGGGCAAATAAACGCTGCAATTTCAAACGGATTAGGTCTTCCAAGAACATGACAAAGTTTTGGTCTTCCTGAGGAGGTAACACCACAAACCTCGCAAGGTGCTTGGGAATTTCAATGATGCTGTATTTGATGACTTCCTTTTTGCCTTTCACCATTTTCAGCTGAACCGCCAAGTAAAGTGTCTCGTCATTCAGGCTCAGTGCTTTGGTTGAAGCATCTAGCATCAAGGGCACCAACGACGAACGAATTTTATTGAAAAAATGGGTCGCAGCAAATTCCTTCTGCGCCTCTGACAACTGTGTTTCATCCAATATTTGAATGTTCTTGGCTCTCAGTTCCTCTTCAATTTCCTCAAAGATTTGATCATACTGCACTTGCAGGCTTAGCGTTTTCTTGCGGATTTCGTTAAGCGTTTTGGTAGGATCAAATTCCAAGTCAGTTGTAAAACCTTGTCCCAATCTGGACATACGTCTGAGAGAAGCCACCCGCACGCGGTAGAACTCATCCATGTTGTTCGAAAAAATCCCAAGGAAGCGCATCCGTTCAATCAATGGCACTTTCGCATCGGCTGCTTCTTGCAGCACACGTTCATTGAATGACAGCCAGCTGATTTCTCTGTTGATGAATTCGCCGGTCTTGATCTTGGGCATGAAAATTCGAATTATGTGTTAACAAAAATAAGGTTTCTGCTTCCTTTTCTATGTTAAGATTTGCTACCGCGAGGAAGTTCAATTTACCCACCTTCTTTTCTTTTCACAAATGCTAGTTACGCGCACCATCCAGCTGGGCAATAGTTTGTGAATTCTTTACAAGCTAAGGGCTACTCTCTCTTCGTCTAGTGGATACAAGATTGTACCTTTGCAGCCGCAAAGCGAAAATTTAACTTAAAAAAGCACCCATACATGTCAACATTAGTTGGAAAAAAAGCACCGGTATTTTCAGCACCGGCAGTTGTACAAGGCAATCAAATTGTAGATGGATTCTCTTTGGATCAGTACATTGGGAAGCACCATGTAGTATTCTTCTTTTACCCAAAGGATTTTACGTTTGTATGTCCCACAGAACTTCACGCATTTCAAAACAAACTTGCTGATTTTGAGCAGCGTGGATGCAAAGTAGTTGCCTGTTCCACAGACACTGCAGAAAGCCACTTTAGCTGGTTACAAATGCCAAAAGGCAAAGGCGGAATTGAAGGAATTAAGTACCCTGTTGTGGCTGATTCTACCAAAACCATCGCTACCAATTATGGAGTTTTGGCTGGAGAATATGAGTACAATGAAGAAGGCCAATTAGAGGCTAACGGACCAATGATCGCATACCGTGGATTGTTCCTTATAGACAAGAAAGGAATTGTGCAGCATTGTACCATCAACACCCTTTCATTAGGAAGAAATGTAGATGAGGCTTTGCGTATGGTAGATGCTCTGCAACATGTAGAAGAAAACGGAGAGGTTTGTCCTGCAGACTGGAACAAAGGAGAAACAGCATTGAATGCGTCATTTGACGGAGTTGCTACTTACTTGTCGAATAACTAAGACAAGTTTCAAAATATTTGAAATGAAAAGGGCTTCGGAAGAGGTCCTTTTTTTTTGTGCCTTTGTGAAAAGAAGGGCGGGAGGAACTGCCGAGACCTTTTCATCATATTAATATTTACAAGAGCAATTGATGCTTGGACGTTCTCGATACATTCTGCATAGACGTTAGAGAAAATGAAAAACAAGCGCGAAGCAGAACACTCGAACTGACAGGATTATATAAATGCTTAATGTTCAATGTCAAATGTTCAAAGTACTTAAACGAGTTAACAACACAATCAGAAGAATATTAGCTCTGGCCTGGGAAATAATTAATACTTGGCAATTTAACCGTTTTCGATACATTCTGAAACTACACAATAAACTGAACATACACCCCTCCAAGCTTGTTGAAAGGACATGTCGAAAATAGATTATTCACACTTGGACGAGCGCGCTTTGGACCGCGTCATTGAAATGGCCTGGGAAGACCGCACGCCGTTTGATGCCATTGAAGCGCAATTTGGACTTTCTGAAAAAGAAGTTATCGTGCTGATGCGCAGAGAATTGAAGGCGTCTTCATGGCAAAGATGGAGGGCAAGGGTTCAGGAACGTGCTACCAAACACAGCGCAAAAAGGACATTTGTCGCTGGCCGACATAAATCAGATCAACAAAGGGCAATTACAGGGAATAAGATTAGTAAGAGGAAAGCTTAATTAATAACTAATAGTTAGTAATTAATACCTAATAATTAATGGGGTATTTAGATTG
>CAZKMC010000394.1:0-2372 GCA_964553485.1 uncultured Comamonadaceae bacterium | reverse complement strand
CAATGCCAATTACGCTATCGTTTTCGTTCACTTGGTTGGCTTTAAGATCTTCCCATCCACCGGCCAAGTTGTCCTCTGCATTTTCCACAGCCTTGCGGATGGCAGGATCACCTCCCGCAATAAGGCCAACCACTCTTCCGTGTGCTACACCAAAAGTGGGCGGGCATTCACTGGCATCTACTACGCCTAGTCGGCCGCTGGTTCCTGCGCCCATGTAGAACAGTCTTCCGCCCTTTTTCATTTTTGGCAGAATGGCTTTTACCACTGCTTCGATTTGAGGCAATATACCCTCAATGACTTTAGGCACAGATTGATCTTCCTGATTGATGTTTGAAAGCAAATCTTTCACAGACATCGAATCCAGATTGTTGTGCAGCGAACTTTGTTCTGTATGCGGTAAACCGGCCATGTGGCAAAGATACTATGCACATTTTGAATGAAGACTTATTCAGCTCTGTTTAACCAACTTTGGCTGGTGTATATTTCTTTTCAAAAAGACTTTATCAATGAATAAAGGAAACCCCGACGAATGAACAAGAAAACCTCCGTTTTTTCGTTCCTTTGGAAGGATATTTGTGCGCTTGCGACCATCGACCTAAATTAAATTGACTTTTTGAATATGCGCTTACTACTCTGCTTGTGCTTTTTGGCTCTTAGCCAACTGGTTTCTGCCTCTCGTTTTGAACTTCCCGCTGACACCAGCGATACAGGATTTCTAGATAAAACAGCCCTTCCTGCCAAGATGTTGGCCGCCCGCCATGAGTTCAATGAGAACAACATGCGTGGAGCTTTAATTCTCTATCGAGAAATACTACAATCAGAGCCTACAAATGCTCCTGCACTTTACTGGACAGCCCAATGTCACTACAGATTGAAGAGATACGACCTTGCCAAGGAGTATTTGTCAAGAGCGGTAGCTGTGGACCCAAAGGTCAATAGCGAAGTCAATTTTTTCTACGGTAAGATCCATCACAGATTAGCAGAGTTAGATTCCGCGGAGTATTTCTATGACTTGTTTATCAAGAACCATCCAAATTCCAGAAGTTTTGAATTCGAAGATGCTCAGAAATTCATTCGCGAATGTGAATTTGCAAAAGAGATGATGGCCGCGCCTGTCAATGCCAGCATCGAAAATATGGGGAGAAACATCAACAGCCGTTTTGATGACTACGCTCCATCAATTACTGCAGATGGAAAAATGATTGTATTCACCTCGCGCAGATCGGACACAGAAGGTGGAGAAATCGACGAAGGTGGAGATTATAAATTCTATGAAGACATCTTTTTCAGCACCTGGAATGAAAGCAAGAAGGAGTGGGCTATCGCCCGAGGAGTGGAAGGTGCTGTGAACACACCAACTTACGATGCAGTTTTGAGCGTTTCTCCAGATGGAAGCGAGATGTTTATCTACAAGAACAACCAGAATAGCCAAGGTGATATTTTCAAATCTGTATACAACAAGCATGATGAAGCTTGGAGAGCACCTGAAAAATTGCCCAAGCCCATCAACACAAGCTATTTTGAAAGTTCCATTAGTATTACTGCTGATGGAAACACAGTTTATTTTATCAGTGAACGACCAGAAGGACAGGGACAAGGAGATATTTATACCTCAAACAAAAACAGCGGTGGTTCATGGAGCAAGCCTAAAAACCTTGGAGCACTTATCAATACTGAATTGGATGAGAAATTTGTCTTTATTCACCCAAATGGAAAGACCTTGTTTTTTGCTTCTGACGGTCACCAATGTCTGGGGAGCTACGATATTTTCAGAACTGAATTTGTAAATGGACAATGGGGGATACCTGTGAATTTGGGATACCCAATCAACACCGTAAATGAAGAGTCCACTTTCAGCATGACGAGCAACAACAAAACCATGTTGCTAGCGGCAGAATATGAAGATTCATTTGGTGAGCGTGA
Organism: uncultured Comamonadaceae bacterium; assembly: GCA_964553485.1. GTDB lineage: Bacteria > Bacteroidota > Bacteroidia > Flavobacteriales_D > Sanyastnellaceae > CAZKMC01. The sequence continues at coordinate 449 of CAZKMC010000394.1, read as the reverse complement.
TATCTATTTGATAGACGTGAGTGAATATAAATTACTCTCCGGAGGTTTTGATGTGTCTGCCTATGGAACTTTGGTTTTGACCGTTACAGATGAAGCTGGCAAAGCGGTGAAGGACGCAGACGTCATCATCACACCCAACGGCAGTGATCGTGTTTTGATTAGTCAAAATACTGCCAAAACAGGCCGAGTAAAAGTCAACTTGCCCGGAAACGTGGTGTATGACATAAAAGTCCGAAGCAAACGTGTGAGTGGCGAACTTACTTTTAAACTTCCTATGGACGGTGAAGGGGGAAATGTACACTCAGAAACCATTGTGATAAAATAGGCTAGTAGAACGTATTCAAAGAAAGAACTTGCAACTGCATCAAGGAGTTGTCTTGTTCAGGGTAGAAGGATACGGTCTTCGTTTCTCCGGGAATCAAGTGAAAGAAGTTGTCTGTCCATTTGCC
>CAZKMC010000393.1:1714-2408 GCA_964553485.1 uncultured Comamonadaceae bacterium | reverse complement strand
CTACTGGATTCGGGTATAACTTGAATGAAAGAGATTCTTGATGCGTAATCCCTGTGAAAATTTGGGCCACACTATCAAGATGGCAACCATTGGCGTCAGTTACGGTGAAAGGATAGTCTCCAACATCCGAATTGACTTCAAAATCTGTATTGCCATTTTCCCATTCAATGGCATATGGAGGGGTTGCGCCGTCCGGCGCGATGAAGATTGTACCGAGCCCTTCAGGGTCTGCGTTGAATACTTCAATGTTTACATTCAGTAGAGATGGTTCAGTTATTTCGAAATAAAGGGTGTCCGAGCATCCGTTGGAATCAGTGGTCCAAGCAAAGTAGTTGCCTGCAGGCAAACCAGATGAGTCCACCTCATAACTTGAAACAAGTGGGGGGGAGCCACCTGAAGGCCAGAGCTCAATGTATCCAAGACTATCGCCAAAGCAAAGGTTGGAGCTTACATCAAAGGTATGATAAAGAGAATCTGGCTGAGACAATGTTATGGTGTCGTTATAAAAACAACCGTGTGAGTCAATTAGCGTGTAGGTGTATGTTCCCGAGGCTAAATTGATTGGCTCTACTTCAGATTGATCCTGAAACCAAAATTCCTCGGCCGGTACGGCCACACTAACCTCCATAGACAAGAACCCTGTAGAATCACCATAGCACAAAGGGAACTGAATGGTCAATTCAATTTCTGCTTC
>CAZKMC010000393.1:0-1704 GCA_964553485.1 uncultured Comamonadaceae bacterium | reverse complement strand
TATTCCGAATTGATTGGTTGCAGTGACCCAGTAATTCCCTGGTTCAGAAAAGTAGACGCTGTCATTTGAAGTACCATTTGACCACAAATAGGAATCTCCTCCATCGAGGGCCATGAAAAAGCTGTCATTGTTACAGAGATAAAAGGTGTCTGGTTCAAATGCAATTTGAAATGTCTCACCTTCTACTAGGTTAAGTGTTTGGTTCGCAGGCACATCCACCCATAGATCAATGTGACCTGACGGCCATTCGACCATCAAACTGTCAATGATTTGAGAACTCCCCAATCCAAAAACATCATAATGCGAATTTTGGCTAATCAAAGATTCACCACAAATTGTGTATTCCACTTCTCTCTGACCATTAAAATAACAGGTGATCCAGGATCCAATTCCGTCGCGATTTGAAACTACGCCCTCTAATCCAATTCGAATATAACTGTTGGAACCTCCCGAGTTTCCGTATAACCTGGCATTTTGCGTAAAACAACCTAGAGCGAGATCCTCATAACCGTTATGGTCATAGTCCGCTTTGGCAGTTGTATGAGAGCCTACCTCGTCCTGAAAAAGAAAAGCTTGGCTATAAGATGTAAATAATCCATTTGTTTCCTGTTTGAAAAAATAATTTTGATTGCTCATCACGGGAGTAGTGGTGACGAAATAGAGATCTCGATTCGAATCCATGTTCCAGTCGATCCATTGAGCACTCCAGCAAAGTTGGCCATTGTCCACTCCAAGTGCAGGAGCTACATTGGTAAAGGTGTTGTTCTCAGAGGCCTGCAATAGCTGATTGGCTGGACCATCATCCGTGACATAAACATCTAAGAGACCATCATGGTTGAAATCTCCAACGGTATTTGTCATTCCATTCAAAACTATATTGGCCCCAGAGGCCAATGAAATGTCTGTGAAAGTGCCATCTCCTTGATTCAGGTACAAGGCATTTGGCGGAGCTTTGTCGTTTACGACATAAAGGTCAGGCCATGTATCGTGGTTGACGTCTAGCCATACTGCTTGAAAGCTGGGGACGCTGCCGTTGTTTACACCAAGCTCTCCAGCTACTTCGGTGAATGTCAAATCACCGTTATTGTGAAAAAGCCAATTTGTAATGCCATCCTGGAGATTGTAATTGCAGACGTACACATCTAGGAATCCATCCTTGTCATAATCTCCCCAGCAGGCACCAAATGTATATCCATCGAAAATCTGCGTGATTCCTGAGTTAACAGAAATATTTTCATACACGCCTTGGTTGTTTAAATACAATCTGAGTGGAGAATAGTTGAGAGTTATCAGGACATCATAATCACCGTCGTTGTCGATGTCAGCGTAGGTAACTTGCTTTGCATCGGCATTATTTGCGAAAAAGCTATCTGCTTGAAATTCACCTTCAACATTTTTGTATCGGAGAATATTGGAACTATTGGAGCAAAAAGTGAGATCATCCCAGCCATCTCCGTCATAATCGAAAAAACTAACTCCATTGCCATATGTCCCTCCGTTAGAATATGCTTGGATACCCTGTGGAGACGCCACATTGAAAAAGATTTGCCCAAAAACAAAAGAGCTCCAAACCACAAAGATAATGGCGAATAAAAATTTCATCATGCTAGCTAGTTAAGGCCGGAATAGAATCACCTTTTCCTAACCAAAAGATACTAAATATCTATGAATTATCCTTGTAGGATATTCTATTCGATGAGTATT
>CAZKMC010000392.1:396-2434 GCA_964553485.1 uncultured Comamonadaceae bacterium | reverse complement strand
TTGAAGTAAGCACTGATAATTCAGGGACTGTCTTATTGATGGAAAATTGCTCCGTAGGATTTTTTACTTCCGTAGATGAATTTCAATGGGACCTTGGAGACGGAACTACTGATGGGGGAGAGCTCGTTGCACACACGTATGCCGAACCAGGAACATATGAAATATGCCTAGTTGCACATGCTTCTGCAGGCGAAAATTCATGTCAAAATACACAGTGCATATTGGTTGAAGTGGCTATCGCAATGCCAGTGGTCACTGTTGGTTTTGATGTAAAGATGGCTGACAATTGCCGAGTCATTCCTAAAGTGACCACGTTGCCAGTAGCTAACGTAGAAGTTCTTGAGTACAGATGGGAATTGAGTGATGGTAGAGTATTTTTTGGAGATCAGCCAGATATTGATTTTGATGAAAACGGAGAGATTGAAATTTGCCTGATTGAAGAATGCACTGCCTTTGGTCAAGAAGTTGAGTACGCTTCTTGCCAGATAATTACGATTGCCTGTGAAGAATCTGAGAACATTAGTGCGCCTTCATTTGACCTTGCTTTCGACGCAGTGGTAGATTCAAAAGACAGCAAGTTAGACATCAAGCGTATTGAAAATCAAATTCAATTGAGGTCATTGACTGATGAAGTCGTTCAAGTAGAGATGTATGATATATCTGGTCGCTTGTTTTATGCCCTTCAACTTCCGGCCTCGGCAACAATCAACGTGCCTCTTCAGCATCGAGGATTGGTTATCGTCCATGCGAAGAATAAGGATGGTCTCCTCGCGGTTTACCGCACAATCAATCTGTAATTACAAAGAATTCAAGATATCCTCGGCTACCACTTCCGCGCCATTGGTAGGCATGTCATGATCCTTCATCGCTTGACGGATTAAAGGATATTCATGTTTGAAGAATACCGGTAGAAAGGAGTGCAAATGCTCTTCAAATGTCTCCATGGAAATAAAGCTGCCCAGATGAGCTTTCTTGAGATTTAGGATGTTCTCGTTCATTTCAGGGTTTTGGGCTTCGCCAATGAGAAGCATCGGAACCCTGAGGCCGATACACTCAGTTATGGTGTTAAATCCGGCCCTTCCAATGACGAGATCCATGTTGTGCACATAATCAACCATCAACTCCTTGGCAGGAATAAATGAAACATTGGATAGTTCTACTTTGAACTTAGAGGAAACAAAAAAGTGAAAATCATCCAACTCGCTTAAAGTGCCCAGCGACTTATAAATACTTTCAGCAAGCACTCCAGCTCCGCTGTCAATGATCATCACGCGAATCTTATCTGCATGAGGCAGGCTCTTCGGGTTGATTTCGCTCCGAATAATCAAAGGAACTTGCTTTGCCGTGGCCTTGTAATAACTCAGAATTTCATCCGGTGTAAACGGGGGGAAATACAGCTTTTTAGCACTTTTTGCTTGTTCAAACAAACGATTAACAAGCTTGGTGGAAAGGGGAGGAGGGAATAATTTACAAAAGAACCAATCCCATGTGAAATGCGCAACACCAAAAGTCGGAGTCTTCAGCTGTTGGCCTATTTCAAAGGCCTCGTAGACAAAATCGCTCACAATAAAGTCCGGTTTATCTTGAAGAATCTCTTCCTGTATGAACTTGTCAGCTCTTGATTCGTAGTCAAGAAACTGAGTGTGAATTTTTTGCACATCAGGTGATCCATTGCTTGATTTGGCCCAAGTGATGTTGGAAAACTTATCCACAGTCTCCACGTTTGGAATTAACCTTCTTACTGCAGCAATGTGCGCATGAGTCTGAATCGTTGCTGCAATCCCAGAGTCGAGTTTTATCAGGGCTTCCAGAATTGCCCTTTGACGGATTATGTGTCCGAAACCTTCATCTGAGAGGTATATTTTGGCGGTTTTCATGGTTTGCAAAAGTAACCAGATTTGTGAATTAGTCGTTTAGAACATTGTCAGGGCCTGAGGATGAGTGAGTTCAGAGCAAAAAAATTCTTATATTAGCAAACTAGCTTACGATTGTATGAGGAAATTATTAGGAAACTATTTTAGATTCTTCAGTTCAGTTG
>CAZKMC010000392.1:0-386 GCA_964553485.1 uncultured Comamonadaceae bacterium | reverse complement strand
ATTGTCAATAGGTTTGCAAGCTCAAGATACTCCTGCAGGCGCTGTTCCTGTTACTTCTCAGGAGTACCCTACGTGTTTGGCAAATTCTGCCAACATTTCTGCTATGGGGGCATCTGGAATTGGAAATGAATGCGCAGCCACGGTTGCCAATGATGATTTTTTCTATCAGTTTACAGCAACTTCAGCGGGCTATAAAATTGAAGGAACCACCGCAGCATTCGATATGGTATTGCAAGTCTTGGACGATGGTCTCAATGTAGTTGCCTGTGAGAATGTGAATGGAGCAGGAAGCGGAGAAGTTCTTTTTGTGAATAATCTTTTACCCGGTGATCACTACATCCGAGTGTACTCTGCCGATGGTATAAGCGGGTCCGGGGGATTTGATT
>CAZKMC010000391.1:829-2449 GCA_964553485.1 uncultured Comamonadaceae bacterium | reverse complement strand
CATGCTGCCGCTCTTCGTCGCCATCTTGGCGCCAACTTGGCGGAGCATCGCTGAAAATCTACCAAGAACCTCCTTACCAACTCATCCACAAGAGAAGACTTACCAGCTCCACCTGTTCCTGTGATTCCAAGGATTGGTGTCTTTGACTTGGCAGCCATATCATGAACTTGATCAAGTTCTTTTTGGCTCCCTTCAGGGTTGTTTTCTGCTGCTGAGATCAATTTGGCTATTGCCAATACATCTTTTTGAGGGAGATGATTGACTTCGCCATTGAGATTGAGCCCCGTGGGGAAATCACATTGTTCAATTAAATCATTGATCATTCCTTGCAAGCCCATTGATCGGCCATCATCCGGATGATAAATACGCGTAATGCCATAAGCTTGTAATTCAGCTATTTCCTCAGGCAAAATAGTTCCGCCCCCTCCACCAAATATTTTGATGTGACCAGCCCCCTTTTTCTTGAGTAAATCAAACATGTATTTGAAATACTCCATATGTCCCCCTTGGTAAGAGGTCATTGCTATTGCTTGTGCATCTTCTTGTATTGCACAATCCACAACCTCTTCCACACTGCGGTCATGCCCCAAATGAATGACCTCACAGCCCGTACTTTGCATGATGCGGCGCATGATATTGATCGCAGCATCGTGGCCATCAAACAAAGAGGCAGCGGTTACTATTCGAACTTTATATTTTGGAGTATAAGGAGAAACAGGTTCCATGGGGTGTGTTTTAAGCAATGCAAAGTTATTCCAATTGTGGTCAGCCACCAAAGAACATCTCTTGGAGAATTCCTATGACCTTTTAGACACTTTTACTAACTTTAAGTGCCGAGCAACATTTCATTTGGAGGCGTGTTGTAAGAAAAAGTAAACTACCCAGCATGATTCGAAAAGTTAATCTTAGCAGGGAACTCAGAAAAATGAGATCCAAAAATGTCCCGCAAATTGAGACAGAGATTATCATTGAAGCATTTTCTGTGTTGCATGAAGAGGTCTATAGAGAAGAGCGAATCAAAAAAGCTCTAAGATCTAAGAACAAAGAGTTTACTCCACTGAATTGGCAGGGGGTGGACCTTGATAGAGTATACTCCCATAACGAAATAAAAAAGCTCTGCATTCATTTCAGGTTGCGCTTTTTGGATTCAAGGCAGTTTAAAAATGAAATCCCCTTTGAAGCGATCACACTTTTAAAACAACTTGAAAATCAACTAGGAACCGAGCTCAATAGACATTTCATTGTGGCGCCTTCCGAAGCCTTTACTTTGGAAGATTGCGACAAAGATCCATTGCTTTTTATTCAGGTTTCGGACAAATATTTTTATCTGGTGCACGCTTGGGGAAATGACTTGGAATGGTTCAGGAAGTGGGTAATGTTCCCTCTCAGAAGTTTCACAACACTCGGACTCTCGATGGGGGTTGTATCTCTAATTCTCGCTTTGGCTCTTCCTATAGAGTTCTTTGTCAATGACCTAAATCAAAGTACAGGGTTTGCTCGTTTTGCATTTTTCGCCTGGAACTTTGTTAGCATGTCGGCAATAGTCACCTATATAGGCTTTGCCTTTTTTAAAAATGTGTCGTTCAATCAATGGAATAGCCCATTTTTCAAACAGGAATT
>CAZKMC010000391.1:0-819 GCA_964553485.1 uncultured Comamonadaceae bacterium | reverse complement strand
AATTCTCTCAGCACTTCCTTGGTTAGCTGTCTGCATTACTGCTAACTTTCCCCCGTGCTACAAATCATTTTATATATCCTAGGAGCTTACCTGCTGTTGGTTCTATTTTATTTCGGCCTTCAGGAAAGATTGATTTTTATTCCTGCCAGAGACAAATTTGGCGGACCATTGCCTTTAGCAACACCTTACAAAGAACACTTTTTTGATACTCCATCAAATGGCCGAATACATGGAATAAAATTACTGACTAAAGAGGCCAAGGGAATCATTTTTTACCTGCATGGTAATACAGGAAGCATCAAACGCTGGGGACACATGGGACAGGAGCTTGTGGATCTGGGTTATGATGTGTTTGTGATGGACTACCGTGGATATGGCAAAAGCACAGGAAAACGATCTGAAGAGGCACTGCACAATGATGTTAGGCTTGTATATGAATCAGTCGTTGCGGATTATGCGCATCTTGACAGAATTATATACGGGCGTTCTCTCGGCAGTGGTTTTGCCGTTCCGCTCGCAGCTACGCACAATCCTCACAAACTCATTCTTGAAACACCGTTTATGAGCTTGTTGGACGCGGTTCAAAAGAAGTCACCTTTTTTGCCAGTGGGTTGGCTGTTGAGATACCCTTTGCGATCTGACCTTAGCATAAAGGATGTCAAATGCCCCATTATCATGTTCCATGGCACCAGAGATGGATTAGTTCCTTATAGTTCCGCATTTGGACTGTATGAATTGGTCAAGTCAAGAGACGACGTTCATTTCATCTCAATTCCTGATGGCCGGCATAACAATTTGGCTAAATACCCAATATTCAGA
>CAZKMC010000390.1:1780-2450 GCA_964553485.1 uncultured Comamonadaceae bacterium | reverse complement strand
TGCTCTGTAACCCCAAAAAACAGTTCACTATGAAAATGACAACAGCAATTACTTCAACATTAGCCACAGCAGGCCTATTCGCAATGGCTTATGCGCAGAACGTTCAAAATGATCCTGTAAGATACAGCGTTGTGCATTATGGTCCCGGAACTGTCTTGGTAATGGATACTACCGTGCAAGATGCCGATGCCTATCCTGTAGAACAATTTTTGGCAGACCATGGATTGGATGCCGGTGATGCAGAGATCATTTACCTGGATGAACTCGACGGCACATATATGAATAAGTTTGATAAAGAAGTATGGATGATGCCCTCTTCAGGCGTTGGTTCTGGCAGAACTATGTTTTGCATTACAGATGACAAGAAGTCAATGGGCAAAAGGAGCTCTACAGAAGTCCGTGTGAAGAACATCATGGACGAGAATGGAAACATAGTGACTGAAAAATGGATCGATGGAGAAAAAGTTGAAGGTGGAGAAGGAGACCATATATGGATTGAGAAGTCAGAAGGCGAGGGCGATCCTCAGCGGGTTCGTGTGCATAAAATGAACAAGGGCACTAACAAAGGGATAGGCATTTCTGAAGCAATGAAGCTACTTGACGTTCAGGTGGAGAAAGAGATCGATTCAGACGGAAATGAAGTGGTACATGTCTTTATCAATGGAGAAGA
>CAZKMC010000390.1:0-1770 GCA_964553485.1 uncultured Comamonadaceae bacterium | reverse complement strand
GGAGAAGAAGTGGACCCGAGTGCATTGGATACGCTTGGAGTTCCTCCTCCCGGAGCGCAGGTTTTCATCGAAATTGAAGGAGAAGAAATGGGAGATGGAGAAGAGATGGAAATAGAGTTCGGAGACGGCTCTATGGAAGTGCAGGTTCAGAAAATGATCGATGATGAAGGAAACGAAACCATCCAGGTGTGGCTCAACGGAGAAGAGGTAGATCCTTCAGTTTTGGATTCTCTGAATGCCGCAGCTGGAGAGAATACCATCATCATTCAGAAAGAGTTCATAATGGAATTTGAAGGAGACGATAACGGCGAGCAGATCATCATCATGGAAGGCGGAGGAAATCATTTCCGGACAATGCCCACTGGTTCTGGTCATACCGTAGTGTTGGTTTCCAGCGCTGGAGGAGAGAAGAAAGCGGAAGAGCCCTTGCAGACTTCAAAGTTGAGCATCGAGGAGCTTCGTTTCTCACCAAATCCAAACAACGGTCAGTTTGAACTTTCGTTCTTCCTACCGAACAATACCAAGACGGAAGTAGTGGTGTATGCCACTGACGGACGCACAGTGTATCAGGAGAATCTTGGTAAGTTCAGCGGACCTTACAGAAAGAACATCGACATCAGCAAAGAAGGTGCAGGTACCTACATCCTGCATATCAAGCAGGGCAAAAAGACCCTTGCTGAGAAGCTGATCATTCAGTAGAATCTCATTAAATCATTGAAGAAGCTGGCCTTGTGTTGGCTTTTTTTATTCTACCCAGAGGACTTTCTTGCTACTGCCTCCAAATTCGCCGCTCAGGCGCACCACGTAGCATCCGGAGCCAAGGTCAGAGACGTTGAACGTGATGGTAGTCTTCCCTGTGCTGGCTTGGACTGATTCATTCAGCAACACTTTTCCCTGCAAGCTGAACAACTCCACTTTGAACAAAGTGGGAGCGCGGAAAGTAGAGTGTATTTCCAGTTTCCCTTGGTAGAAAGTGGCTTGGAATTCAAATGGTTTGGGCTCCGCCCGAGGAGAGATCGCTAGGTTGATCTCTGTTTCCAACTCCAATACTACAGGCAGATGGTCTGACATATAGTACAAAGCATGCATCACGTCATCCGGAACTTGATTGTTGGGGATGCAGTCCAGAATATCACCGTTGTAGCAATCGCCGTTATTTCCAAATGCGCTGTACGAATCCTCCACAAAGTTGATGGGCATGGAAGAGTCAAACAATGAAGCAGAGGTCAGAACAAAGTCAAAACGGTCGTCCAGTCCACCTCCGGCTCCATCGTTGTAGATCTGTTTGGCTCGTGTACTTTGGGTGAGGATGTGCTTGAAAGGATAAGATGACGAATGCCACTCGCCAGGTGCATCAATAGGATCTAGAAAAACCACTGGATTGCTCTCATTCAATAACAGCTGATAGGCAGGTTCGGCGCTGTCGTACAGATTAAAATCTCCTCCCAATAATACCATTGCATCTGAAGGCATGCTTTCCAAATGCGCTACAAAGTCTTCCACCATTTCAAGGCGAAGCTGCTCATTGTCTGCTCCCTGACTGCTCTTAAGATGTGTCACATACACGTAAAGAAAAGTGGTGTCTGCCCCATTTTCCAAGGCTTCGTCATTGAAATATAATTTGAATCTATTGAAGTCGCGGTAGGTTGAAGTCACCACGCTCTCTTCTGCCAATCCAAAGACACGGGTATTGAAAACGATACCCTGTTGCAGGGGCCATGAGGTGTTAGGATTGGACACTTGCGGAATAAACGTTGAGGCTTGATAGAC
>CAZKMC010000389.1:0-2484 GCA_964553485.1 uncultured Comamonadaceae bacterium | reverse complement strand
TGAGATCTGCGAAATATGTACCCGTCCAAGGCACCATCACAGGAGTGATGGTGATAGTTCCAAGTTCAACTTCTCCAATTCCGTTTATGATGACTGTGAGTTCAACAGCTTCTACGTCATAGCAATCTTCAAGTCCACCAATTACTTCATCAGCACATCTTCCATCGATAAAGTCACGGATGTCATTTACCTGAACTATCCAATCATCATATGAACCTCCCCATCTTTCAACTTGACCCGGCATTTCAGGATCAATTACGGCTATCATACTGTCTAGGACAGCGTTCATGTTTTCACAGCTGAAAGTAGTGTTGCTCAAGTCTGCCCATCGGTTGATGTAGTCTGCCCAGAAATCTTCATTTTCTAGTAATGCACTGAACACAAGGATGTGACCTTGTCCGCCCACATCACCAAGGCCTTCTGGGTTACAAGGATCTGCTCCAGGGCTTACATCAGGAATTCCTGTGTAGTTGGGACCTTCACCAAAGGTATTGTCCATGTCCCAAAGAGAGTATCTCCATTTCTTCGCACTTCCATCTGGATGTCTTCCTCTCCACCATGAAGTATTCCAGTTCAACCAGTCCATGTTCACTATGTACGAGTTCAGGATCATGTAGTCAATGAGACTCATGGTGTTGTAGACTGAAGTTACATAGTCATAATTGGCTGGATCAGTCATGTCATTAGTGGTGATAAAGTTCACCAGTGTATTCCAATCATTTATGGAACCATATTCTTCCCAAGTGCCACCCCATGTTTTGATGTAATCCACAAAGTTTTGTGGTTGGTCAAAGTAGTATTCTGTATAGTCAATGTCGTCTACTTTTTCACGATATTCATATACCCCCCAGTATTGGCCATTGATATAAAGCACACAAGACTCATTGGTACGTTCGTCCAAATGAAGGTCAGCTGTTTGCGAAAGTGTCTGCACATAAGCATCGCGGATGTGTCCCCCTCCGCCAGAAGGATAGTTGTCGTTGGCTGCAGCTTTGAATATTAAACGTTGAAAATCTGTTCTATCTGATAGCTGAAAAAGTTGAGCGAGAAGTCCATAGTCTTGTCCTAGTTGATCACGAGTTACATAATCAAATCCTCTTTGGTCATACGCATTTGAGTCATTACCGTGCTCGTTACTGTCTCCAGCAGACTCTAGCCAAAAGGTACCGTCACCTGTAAAGAATTCGATGTCAGTAAGCTCATCACCATTCCATTGCCCGTCATTCAAAGTGATTCCGCTGATATTGACAATTGGAATTGTATGCTGGTCATCTCCAAAGAAATAGGTATTGGTTTCTACAAGACTTGGAAGGATGTTTGGGTCAGTGTGATAGGCGATTGCTCTTAAAACAGCAGTAGTTGAAAGATTTATTGGTCCTACATACTGCGTTGAGCCGTTGGTGGGAATAGAGCCATCTGTAGTGTAGTAGATAGTTGTTCCACCTTGGACAGTGCTGAGTTCAGCATTGATGGCAGCACCGTAGTATCCTGCATCCAAACTGATTGATGGTTGCTCAGTATAACTAGTTCCAGTTGGGCCTCCATTGGCGCCTTCTGGTGATGGGTTTGTCATGATTACCCAATCAGCTGCACCATCAGTTGATCTTCCCCAACTGTGGTTCATTGTATTTGCAGGGATATCCGAACCGTAGGTAAACTGAGTTAAGAGAACACCACTGTCGTCAGAAAAAAGCACCGACTCATTAGCCGTTTGTGTAACCTTGAAATTCGTGTTTAGAAATCCGAATTGGTTGGGTGACTCATCAAAGGCACCGGTACAAATCACAACCAAATAACCATTTGCAGGGACGTTGGTACCTACGGGTATTTCAAATTTCTGTGGGTCTAGGGCATTATCGCTCAAGAAATAACCGCCAATATCAACTGCAGTTCCAGTTGGATTATAAAATTCCACCCAGTCTGGGAATTCACCTCCCCAGCCGCCGCCGTCAACGTTAAAATTATTGTAATTGGCTGCTGAAAATTCGTTCAATACAACTTGACCACTAGTCAAACCTGTAAATCCTGCAACAAAGAGGATAAACGTAGTTAAAGATTTAAGACTCATATTTTTCCTTCGGTTTCTATGTAAAATGACATCTATTAAACAGGAAGGGTTGCATTCCTGTTTAAAAATACATTTCATCGGTACCGATTTCGCCTTGAAATACGTCTCAATCACATTTTTGAATTTTCCAAAAGAAGTGATTTGGATCTATGCCTTGCCTCCAGGTAAAAGCACATGTTACTGCATGTCAAGTTGAAATCTTGACGTAAAAATAACTATAAAAGCCCGAGTGTAAATAACTAAAAGATAGAGATATAGGATTCCTTATTCTTGGAGACAAGAATTGCCTCAATCTTGATTTAGGAAGTCCGCAGAAAGAATCTATTATAAAATGTTCAGAAAAGTGGGAAGGATAGTGCGTAAAATTGAATTCGCTTTCTATTTTTGTGGAAACATTAGAAATATGTCACACGATC
>CAZKMC010000388.1:383-2494 GCA_964553485.1 uncultured Comamonadaceae bacterium | reverse complement strand
CCTTACCTGTGATGCTTTTGGAGTATTACCGCCATTGAGTAAACTCACCAGAGCTCAGGCTATGTATCACTTCATTTCTGGGTACACAGCCAAAGTTGCAGGAACTGAAGCTGGAATTACTGAACCAGTTACGGCATTTTCAGCTTGTTTTGGCTCACCGTTTTTACCCTTGCATCCAACTAAGTATGCAGAGATGCTTGGAGACAAAATGGACAACCACAAAGTCAATGTTTGGTTGGTGAACACCGGTTGGAGTGGTGGAGCATACGGCGTTGGAAACCGCATCAAACTTAAATATACAAGACGCATGATCACAGCAGCGCTCAATGGAGAGCTGGATAATATGGCGTTTATTGAGCATGAAGTTTTCGGTTTGAAAATGCCACCTACTTGTCCTGAAGTCCCAACAGAAATGCTTCATCCTAGAAATACCTGGAAAGAAAAAGAAGCTTATGACCGCAAGGCAAATGAATTGGCTAAGAAATTCGTAGCCAATTTTGAACGCTTCTCTGACTTTGCAAGTGAAGAAATCTTGAGTGCTGCGCCTAAGATGACTGAAAAAGTATAAGCACTACATTGTCAAATATTAAAAGGAGCGGGCTTCATTGTCAGCTCCTTTTTTAGTTTCTTGCTATATGCAATTGTTCTATTCACCTGTAGTTACCGTTCCTGAACACCAGTTGAGCGAGGAGGAATCTCGTCACCTGATCAAAGTATTGCGCATGCACATCAATGATCGCGTGTACATTACAGACGGCGGCGGGAATTTGTATTCAGCGGTCATTATTCAAGCGCATGACAAAAGGTGTATTGTCCGCACTAGTCTGGAAGACACAGATACAGCCCCTTTCCCGCATTTGACCATAGTAATTGCAATGCCCAAGAAGACGGAAAGGTTTGAATGGTTTCTTGAAAAGGCTACCGAATTGGGCATCAATCGAATAGTGCCAATTGTAAGCCAGAGGAGTGAACGTTCCAAACCCCGCACAGATAGATGGCTAAGGGTTATTGTGGCGGCAATGAAACAAAGCCACCGGTTTCATTTACCCCAATTAGACGTGCCGATAAGTTTTGAAGATATGATCAATATTCCGTGGCCCGAAACAACTGGGAAGTTTATCGCCCATTGCTTGGATACGCCTAGAGAAAATGTCTGGGATGCAATCATCAGAGGAAAAGACGCCGTGATAGCAATTGGCCCAGAAGGTGACTTTACAGAAAAGGAAGTGGAGATGGCAACGGCTAAAGGTTGGATCCCTATTAACTTGGATGAATACCGCTTACGCACGGAAACGGCCGCAATCTCATGCGTTCATGGCTACCGTTGGCTTCATAAAACGCTTCTCCAAAGAGAATAACATTATCCATTATACCTCATGAAAAAGTTCATCGTATTCTTCATCCTCATTGCCGGAATTCTAGTGTTTACAAACCCTGATTCAGAGGACTTTACGTCCTATGTGAAACAGCGTATGGAGCGTAAAATCAGCGATTCTGGAGATGATGCTGTCACAGACTTTGTGGCGAAAAATTTACCCGAACTGGCAGAAGGTGTAGTTGCTAAAATGGTGGAACGTAGAAATTTTCTGGTTTACTCTGTGTATGAATTGGACATGGGACGAAATTCCTATCGTTATATCGGCATCGGAACATTTTTCATTCCGCTCCAGAAAGATCAACCCTTTAACTTATGAATATCCCAAGTTGGGTAGTCTGCACTTTCACCTTGGCATTAGCTGCCTGCAGTCCTATAGAAGAAAGGGAAGTCACTTCATATGAGCTGATTCCACAACCTGCGGAATTGAATTATTCTCAAGGTCAATTCATACTTACTCCCAACTTCACGGTGGTGCATTCCCCTGAGCTGGAGAAAGAAGCACTATTTCTAAAGGAACTTTTGGAAAATATGTGGGGGGCCTCTGTTTCACTCCTTTCTGGGCTAAAGCCCGAGGAAGGATGTGTCCAACTTTTATTGGATGCGAGTTTGACGGAAGAGGAAGCTTACCTGTTGGAAGTAAGCCAGTCTCATATCTCGATTTCTGCTGGTTCTGACAAAGGTGTGTTTTATGGCATTCAGTCCCTCAGACAAATGATTGAACCGGTTTTACTTC
>CAZKMC010000388.1:0-373 GCA_964553485.1 uncultured Comamonadaceae bacterium | reverse complement strand
CTTCTTGACAAGCCTGACAGGATATACCTAAAGACAGTCACCATCAAAGATGCTCCCCGATTCAAGCATCGAGGAATGTTACTTGACTGTTGCCGACATTTTATGGAGGTTGACTTTGTAAAGCGATACATTGATTTATTGTCGCAATACAAAATGAACGTCCTCCATTGGCATCTAACGGAAGACCAAGGTTGGCGTATTGCAATTGATGCGTATCCAAAGCTTACTGAAGTTGGTGCATGGAGAACAGAAGCTGATAGCAGCCAATATGGTGGCTTCTATTCAAAAGATCAGATCAGGGATATTGTGTCTTATGCGCAAGAGCGGAAAGTGATGATTATTCCGGAAATAGAACTACCAGGACATAGCACTG
>CAZKMC010000387.1:1187-2499 GCA_964553485.1 uncultured Comamonadaceae bacterium | reverse complement strand
ACCCGCTATTATTTCTTTTACTTTTTTGGTAGAATGCGGCTGGGTGTGTGTTAATTAAAGAAATATTTAATTATCAAGCCCGGCCAAATTGGTCGGGCTTTTTTTATATCATAAAATGAAGAAAGTCTCAATCCAGGGAGTAAGAGGAGCATTCCATGAAGAAGCTGCAAAACAGTTTTTCAAGGAAGGGATAGACCTTATGCCAAACATGACCTTTGAAGAGTTGGTGCAGGAAGTTGAGACTGGTAAATCAGACTTTGGTGTGGTCGCCATTGAAAATACCATCTCAGGAACCATCAATCAAAACCTGGATCTCATTGCCAATCACAACGTGCATATCTGCGGCGAACAAAAACTGCGAATCATACAAAATCTAGGTGTCCTTCCCGGGGCACGTATTGAAGACTTAAAAGAAGTTCGGTCACACTACATGGCCATCAATCAATGTCGGTCATTTCTTTCTCAATATCCTTACATCAAAATCGTAGACGAAGAAGACACGGCTTTGAGCGCCAGACGCATTGCAGAACAGCAACTAAAGGATGTGGGGGCAATTGGAAGTATTGAAGCCATGGAGTATTACGGCTTAGAGGTTCTTGCTTCGGGAATAGAGACCAACAAACAGAACTTTACGCGGTTTTATGTGATCACAAAGGGTCAGTCTAATATTTCTGAGGTGGACACCAAGTTCACTATCAAGTTGATACTTAATCACGATGTGGGTTGCCTTGCAAACCTTCTTACAGGATTTAAGGAAATTGAAGCCTCACTCTGCAAAATAGAGTCAGCCCCTATTGTGGGTAAACCTTGGCAGTATCTCTTTTTTATTGAGGTGGATGTGGTAAGTAATAACCACGCTCAAAACCTCATCCGTCTTTTGGAGAGTTCTACCTCAGAGTTCAAAATATTAGGCCATTATGCACCAGCTAAAATACACACACATGCAGCCGTCTAAAAGAGCTTCTGCAACTCAAGAATACTATTTCTCTTCTAAGCTAAGAGAGATTAGGGCTATGCAAAAAGCTGGAAAGGATGTCATCAATTTAGGAATTGGGAGTCCCGATTTAGCTCCAGACATCGAGGTAATAAATGCCATTGCACAATCCATGGGAGAAGCCAACAGCTTCAAATACCAACCTTATCAAGGTATCCCAGAGTTGAACGTAGCTATCAAAACTTGGTATGAAGAGGTGTATGACCTAAGCTTGCCTCAGACATTAGAAATACTACCCCTTCTAGGAAGCAAAGAGGGTATTGGATTTTTGACCCTTGCATACTTGAATGAAGGTGAAGAGGCTTTGATCCCAAATCC
>CAZKMC010000387.1:0-1177 GCA_964553485.1 uncultured Comamonadaceae bacterium | reverse complement strand
ATCCTGGTTACCCAACCTACGCCGCAGCTATCAAATTGGCGGGAGGTGTACCAGTACGTTATGACTTAACCGCTAAGAACAACTGGCATCCAAATCTTGAGGAGTTGGAGAAACAAATTACCCCACAAACTAAAATCATGTTTGTGAATTATCCTCACATGCCAACCGGTCAACAAGCAGACCGAGATAAACTCCAAGCATTGGTTAAGTTTTGTATCAGGCATCAAATCTTGCTATGCAATGACAATCCATACAGCCATACTTTATCGGAAAACCCATTCAGCATTTTTCAATTGTCAGAGAGCCATTCTCATTGTATTGAATTGAACTCCTTGTCTAAATCACACTCTTTAGCGGGAGCTAGGATTGGCATGCTGTTAGGCAATAAGGACTTGCTTGAACCTGTCTTGAAAATCCAGGGCAGCTTCAGTTCAGGAATGTTCAAACCGCTTCAATTAGGAGCCATTACTGCCCTCAAAAGTGGTTTAAATGCTTTTGAGACACGCAATGAGATCTATGCCCAAAGAAGACAAAAGGTATGGGAGCTCCTTGACCTCCTCAAATGTAGCTATGACAAATCTTCGGGAGGGATGTTTGTCTGGGCTCAGATACCGCAAAACTGTAAAAACGGACATGAATTATCTGAGGAACTTCTTCATGCCGTACATGTATTCATTACTCCCGGCTTCATCTTTGGAGACAATGGAGACCAATATATCCGGGTTTCACTATGTCAACCAGAAGAAACAATCATTCAAGCAATAGAAAGAGCGCAGATACGCACAACCAACTAAAACCTACACCATGAAAAAAGAAATCTGGAATCAGAACACCAACAAAAGGCCACTCATCATTGCAGGCCCATGTAGTGCAGAGACAAGAGAACAGGTGATGGCAACTGCGGAAGCCATTAGTCAATCTGGTGTAGCCTATTTCCGTGCAGGCATTTGGAAACCGCGTACTCGTCCAGGATCATTCGAAGGTGTTGGAAGTGCTGGTTTAGAATGGTTAAAAGAAGTCAAGACCACGTATGGAATTAAAACCTGTACTGAGGTAGCCAATGTAAAACATGTGTACGAGGCTTTGAAAGCTGGAATCGACATGTTGTGGATTGGAGCAAGAACTACCACAAACCCATTTGCTGTCCAAGAAATGGCAGAAGCTCTAAGTGGGGTGG
>CAZKMC010000386.1:817-2510 GCA_964553485.1 uncultured Comamonadaceae bacterium | reverse complement strand
TCACTACTTGGTGCAATGGAGTCACTCCCATAAATGCATTGGCGCCTGCCAAATTGAAGAGCCATCCCATGGTAAGTCCCCCAATCAAGAAGCTTAGCATAATTTTCCAACTTCCGATTCCTGTAATTATTAGTATGGCTGCGCCAAGGAGAATAGCCAAGGCAGAAGTTTCACCTATACTCCCCGGTATGAGACCGAGGACACAATTTTGCAAGGAGTATAAGCCCCCTTCAACAAATTGCGACATCGTACTCAGTACTTCCGGAGTATCTGTGGCTTTTCCTACTGTAGTTGCAAGGTCTCCCAATGCAGTAGCTCCAGTATAACCATCTACACCAGCCAATTGCTTTGAGTTGTGAATCCAGATTTCTCCAGACATCTGCTTCGGATAAGCGAAGAATAAGAATGCACGTGAAGTCAAAGCCACGTTCAGGATATTCATTCCTGTTCCACCAAAGACCTCTTTACCAATAATTACTGCAAAGGCAGTGGCTACAGCCACCATCCAAAGCGGGACATCAATCGGCATGATCAATGGAATCAACATTCCTGAAACGAGGAATCCTTCGTTGATCGAGTGCTTGCGCAATCCGGCAAAGACAAACTCAATACCTAGACCTACTCCATAGGAGACTAGGATCAGTGGCAAAATTTTCAATGCGCCAATTCCGAGCTTTTCCCAGAACATGTCCATCATTGGAGTCTGCGCTGTGATTTCACCCATACCCAAGTAGTACTGGTGACCCGCATTCCAAGTACCGAACAACAATGCCGGTACCAAAGCCAGGATCACCAAGAACATGGTACGCTTCAAATCAATTGCATCACGGATATGCGCCCCTTTTGAGGTGGTATGCCCCGGAGTAAATGCAAATGTTTCCAAGGAATCATAAACCACGTAGAAACGAGAGAGCTTCCCTTCGTCTATAAAATGTGGCTTTACCTTGTTTTCTAAAAATCTATGTAAACCTTTCAATTTCTCTGAATTTGAGGAATGATTATCAGACTTCTTTTTTCAATTGATCCAACCCTTCACGAACGATATGTTGCACATCGATCTTAGAAGTACAGACATATTCGCACAAAGCGAAATCTTCAGGAGCTACTTCGTAGATTCCCAATTTTTCCATGCGGTCAATGTCATTCGTAATAATGGACTTCACTAGTTGCACTGGATAGATATCAAAAGGGAAAACCTTCTCATACTGTCCTGTAACTACAAATGCGCGTTCCTCACCGTTCTGATTGGTATCCAAATCAAACTTCTTATTCCCTGTCAACCACGTTGGGTAGGCATGAGAAACAGAAAACTTATCGAATCCAGGAGCTAACCAACCTTCAGTCAACAAGAATTTCGGCTCGTTTCCTTCTGGAATCATTGTCACTTGTTGGTGAAAGTATCCAAGGAATCCGTCTGCAGGAATTTGATCTCCTGTCAATACGTTTCCACTGATTATTCGTGTATTTGGTTCAGAAACTTGGCTTTCAACCAACTCTTTCAAGTTTGCTCCAAGAACTACATTGTAATAGTGTGGTTTTTTGGCATTTGCTCCAGTGACGGCAATCGTGTGTTGCAAATCAAACTTTCCAGTAGAAAGGAAACGGCCAATGTTCACCACATCCTGTGGAGCAATGCTCCATACTGTTTCACCTTTATTAATAGGATCGATGTGATGGATTTGAACCCCAACGT
>CAZKMC010000386.1:0-807 GCA_964553485.1 uncultured Comamonadaceae bacterium | reverse complement strand
CCAACGTTACCGGCAGGGTGCGGTCCGCTTACTGAATGTAACTCAGCTCCGCGAATATTTCCATAAACAGAACTACCTGCTTTGTGAGAAATATGAACGGGATTGTCGCCAATCAATTTCTTCAATGCATCGACTCCAACCTGGAAGTCCGCCATCTTATCCTTCATTACAATCTCTACATCCGGTGCCAGCGGTGCGCTGTCAAAACCAGAAATGAAAATTGCTTTAGGATTGATGCTAGGATCAGCCATCACGTCGAAGGGACGTTGTCTGAGGAAAGGCCACATACCACCCTCGAGGAGGTGGGCACGTAGTTCTTCTTTACTCATGCTGCTGGTGTTCTTTGCACCAAAATCACGGAATTCACGTTGCTTGTCTGCAAGGATGCGGATTTCTAGAATTCGGCGTTTTGCACCACGCACCACTTCTGCTACTTCACCAGAAACCGGTGAACAGAACTTGATGTGTTCATTGGTTTTTTCAAAGAAAAGTGGGTCGCCGGCTTTAACCGAGTCTCCTTCTTTGACCAATAATCTAGGTACTACACCGTGGAAATCAGGTGGCTTGATTGCGAAAACACTGGAAAACTCCGGTGTCTCTACCGTTGGGACCGCTTCTCCTATGAGGCGGATATCCACACCTTTGCGAATCTTAATCGCTTTCGACATTATCTGTAGGTATGCGTTACTTTTGAGCCGCAAAATTAGTGATTTGTTGAGGAGTGGTACATTGTACACCTTCAATTATCAACAATTTAGAACGATTATAAATAAAAACTTAATACATTGATTATCAACACTATAAAAT
>CAZKMC010000385.1:0-2516 GCA_964553485.1 uncultured Comamonadaceae bacterium | reverse complement strand
CTGACCTACACCTCGGAATCGTCGAACATCATGTGTATGGATAAAGTGTTTGTGACCATGGTAAACAAATTCTACCTCACCGGCCGTGCGGATTGGCTTACAGATGAACAAATGGAAAAGATTGTGGAATCTGCTGACAAGAAAAAATATGTCCTCTGTGGTGAGCCCGTGCCTAACATTATTCTCCCAGATACTACTTTGAAAAACTGGAAAGGGCTTTACGATCTTGATTCCAAATACACCCTGGTGGTTATTTGGGAATCAAATTGTGGCCATTGCAAAAAAGAAGTGCCTAAACTCCACGAACTCTATAAGAAATGGCAACCGATGGGCCTTGAAGTGTATTCGATTGGAAATGACTTTGAAACAGAACCATGGCTGAAGTTTATTCGCAAGCATAAGCTAGACTGGATAAATGTCTCAGACAACCCTCAAATCAACCAGACAGATTCCGCTACAAAGCTGATCTATTCGGGAATCACTACACTCCCAAGCTTAAATTTCCGCACCACATTTGATGTCTTCTCTACGCCGAAGGTCATCTTGCTCGACAAAGACAAGCGTGTGATAGCGAAACAGCTTAGCGCTGAGCAAATCGAAGATATGTTGAATCATCTTGAAGGCATTGAGACTCCGGCTATAAAGCCAGAGTCAGACGGCTCCCTAAAGAAACACTCAAAATCCAAATCAGAAAAAAATCGAAAGGAAAGGCTGACTCATGATTGAATTGCTTGATCAATTAAAGACTAGCATGAGTAAAGAAACTGCCCGCTCTTTGGCAGCAAGTTCAATTCAAAGTCAAGAGGTACTGGAAGCCATAGTGCTCGCTGCCGTTGAAGGCAAGTCTCCCAAAGACCAAAAAGCAGCCTGGGTGCTGTGGGCCATATCTGAATCCAACGCAGCAGTTTTGAAGCCGTATGCATCAAGAATCTTAACGGCAATACCAAAAAAAGACAAAAGCGGAACTCCTCGCGACATGTTCAAAGCGGTAAGTCAGGTTAAGGATTTGACGGAAGATGAACTTGGGTTGGCTTTGGACATTGCCTTCAAAAACCTAGAAAACACAAAAACGGCAATCGCTGAAAAACATTCCGGGATTGGCTTTATCAGACAACAACTAAAAGCTTTTCCAGAACTAACCGAAGAGCTCATACAACTGCTGTACCTCCAAAAGGAACTCGGGACAGATCCTTTCAAACGATACGTTAATAAGACAATACAACAGCTGTAAAAAAAGCAGAAAAAAAAAGTCCCTCATTGAGGGACTTTGTAGCGAGAGGCGGGATTGAACCGCCGACCTCATGATTATGAATCATGCGCTCTAACCATCTGAGCTACCTCGCCATGAATTGTCTTGCTTTTAGGGCGGCAAATATAGTACAAATTTCAATTCTTGAAAAACTCAGCGCACAATATCTTCAATCCAAATAAATCATAGAATTAGTAGGCGCTGCATGGGTTTGAGTACAAGTAATAATTGTTATATTACGGCGCGTTTTACCGCATAACCTAAACAAGAGATGGAGAAGGTCAAATTCGAAAACGAATATATCATCAATGCCTCTAAAGGCATCATATACAACCTCCTAAGTACACCAAGCGGATTGTCTGAATGGTTTGCCGATGACGTGAATATTAACAAAGATATATATACGTTCATTTGGGATGACAGCGAGGAAGAAGCCCGATTGCTCACAAAAAAGAACGAGGAGCACATTAAGTTCCGTTGGATGGAAGATGAGGAAGACGGCAATGATGTCTTCTTCGAAATTCGCATCAAAATTGTTCCCTTAACAGGTGAAACAGTTCTCATTATTACTGATTTCGCTGATGAAGATGAGCTAGAAGAAGCTGCACTTCTATGGGATAGTCAAATCGATAAACTCAAAAGAATCATGGGATCATAGGTTCACAAGTAAAAGTTGCCAGTGAGCGATTTAAACTGTGAACTGTATTCCCCTTCCAAGGTGTGAATTGCCAATTCTTTATTTTCAATTAAGCCTTCTGAACTGGCCCATTTTGTGAGCATCAATTTTCCAGTATCATCTTGGTTCTTTTTGATTTTTACGGCCGCAGACAGGTGCCAACCTGCAGCATTCGCCTCATTTTGTAAACGCTCAAACTCAAGAATTGGGCTTACCAAATGGACTTGAGCTTCCTCTTTAGTAATTCTTTCGATACATCTCCACAACTCACTGTATGACAATGTTTTATCTTGCCTAGCATTTGTTCTTTCCGGACTAAGTGCAGAAAGTGACCCTATAAAATATGGGGGGTTACAAATCACATGATCAAATAGCTTTTCTGGCTGCCATGTTTTTACGTCCGCATGAATTGCTCGGATGCGATTTGGCCAGTGCGAGGATTCAAAATTTGACTTTCCTTGAATGAAACTTTCCCTGTGAAATTCAATAGCGGTGATGTGGATGTTTGGAAAACGTTGGGCCAACATCAAACTCAATAGACCACAGCCACTTCCGATATCTACTAAAGACCCTTCCTCGGCTTTAGCCCAA
>CAZKMC010000384.1:1722-2516 GCA_964553485.1 uncultured Comamonadaceae bacterium | reverse complement strand
CATTAAACATTCAACATTTCTTTCATTGCACCTGCTTAAACGCAATATGCAACCTCTTCTCCAGCCACCTAACTTGCTTCATGTCCTTGGATGAAACAAGCGCCATTGAGATTCCACTCTCCCCTGCTCTAGCGGTTCTTCCACTTCGGTGGGTGTAGTATTCTTCTTTGTCTGGAAACTGATAATGCACCACAAAAGCGAGTCCCTGAATATCGATTCCTCTGGCCGCCAGGTCTGTAGAGATCAAATACTGAAGCTTTCCGTTCTTAAACGCACGCATGGCTTTGTCTCGTTCTTTCTGTAACATATCACCATGTAGGCAGTCTGCATTCACATTCCGAGCAATCAATTGCTTGGCAAGTGTCTGCGTTACGGCTTTGGTCTTGCAGAATATCACCCCTTGATCATTAGGGTAATCACGAAGAAACTCTGTCAACACACGCAGCTTTTCAGCATCGTCGCAAAGGATATACTTGTGGTCGATGTTCTTGTTCACCACACTTTTCCCACTGATCTCAATGCGCTCCGCATCTTCAGAAAGGTGCTGGTTCACAATGTGTTTGATATCATGCGGCAAAGTTGCGGAGAACAACCACTTGTTCCTCACGGTAGCCAGTGTGCTGAGGATTTCTTCAAGTTCTTTTTTGAATCCCAAGCTCAGCATTTCATCAGCTTCATCCAGCACAATCGTATGCACTTTGCTCAAGTCAATGGCCTTTTGATTCATCAGGTCAATTAACCTTCCCGGAGTCGCCACAACAATGTGAGTAGGACGCTTCAGCGCCGCAATTTGT
>CAZKMC010000384.1:0-1712 GCA_964553485.1 uncultured Comamonadaceae bacterium | reverse complement strand
GGTCAATGGGCGCGCCACCGTAAACCGCTTCCGTGAAGATCTTGTGGGTGTATTTGGTGTATTTGAACAACTGCTTGGCCACTTGTTGTCCCAATTCGCGCGTGGGACATAGCACCAAACCTTGAATTCCTTTGACTTTTGGATCAATCTTCTGAAGCAAAGGCAAACCATACGCAGCCGTCTTTCCAGTACCCGTTTGCGCCTGTGCAACCAAGTCTGTATTTCCCTCCAAAAGTGGCGGAATAGCCCGCTCCTGCACATCTGTGGGCGTTACAATACCCATTTCATTTAGGCCTTTGATCAGGTCCTCGTGCACGCCAAGATCTTTAAACGTTGTCAAATCAACTTTGTTTTAATGAATTGCAAAAGTACCGTTTCTCAAGTTGGGTTTTAGGCTCCGCCCGAGGAGAGTTTCTCAGGCCATTTTTATTTGCCAACTCTAATGGCTATGTTCCTTCAGGACATCAATAATCAACGTAAATTCAAATAAATAATTCCACATGGAAGAGCACCACCATTCCCATGAACACCATCAGGATGCTTCTAAGAAAACAGGAGCTTCCAAGACCGATGCGCACCATGACCATCACAAGATGGATTCCGAACATAAAATGCATGATCATCATGACCACCATGCCCACATGGTAGAAGATTTCAAACGGAGGTTTTGGGTGTGTGTAGGCTTGACCTTGCCCATTCTGTTGCTCTCTCCAATGATCCAGGACTTGTTGGGAGTTGACTGGAATTTCAAGGGTGACCTATATCTGCTTTTCGCACTTTCATGTGTGCTCTATTTCTATGGGGGATGGCCATTTCTAAAAGGTCTGAAAGACGAGCTAACCAAAAAAGAACCAGGAATGATGACGCTCATTGGGGTAGCCATCAGTGCCGCATTTATCTATAGCAGTGCTGTGGTCTTTGGTTTGGAGGGAAAAACATTCTTTTGGGAATTGGCCACATTGATTGACGTGATGCTGGTGGGTGGTGGTCCCGCAGGTATTGAACTTGCTGGGGCCCTCGCAGAGATGCGGCGCTACGTGTTACCAAAAGATTTTCCTGAAATAGATTTCGAACGCATGAACATCTATCTATTTGAGGCCATGGACAAGCTTTTAGGTGCCATGTCTGAGGAGTCTTCCTCTTCAAGCCTCAAATACCTGAATCAACTTCATGTCAAAGTCCATTTGAATGCCAAAGTAGATGCATTTGATGGTACAAAAGTGACTCTGGCAAATGGTGAAAATTTTTACTCAGAGACTGTCATTTGGACAGCTGGTGTAAAGGCCAATCCTATTGCGGGACTACCTCCTGATTCTCTTGGTGGTGCACAAAGAATCAAGGTGAATGAATACAATCTCATAGAAGGAACACAGGACATTTTTGCCATTGGAGATGTGGCTGTTCAAATCACAGAAGAGAACCCAAGAGGACTTCCTATGCTTGCACCTGTAGCAATGCAACAAGGTAAACAGTTGGCACAAAATCTTTTGCGCAAAGCGCGAGGAGAGAAACTTCAGCCATTCAAATTCAAAGACAAGGGTGTAATGGCAACCATTGGCCGAAACAAAGCGGTAGTTGACTTGCCAAAAGTGAAATTCCAAGGCACATTTGCATGGTTTGTATGGATGTTCGTGCATCTGCTTTCTTTAGTAGGATTCCGGAACAAATTGGTCACCATCATTGGTTGGACACAGAACTATTTCAATTATGAC
>CAZKMC010000383.1:0-2524 GCA_964553485.1 uncultured Comamonadaceae bacterium | reverse complement strand
CACGTATGGCACCAGAACCGAATGCATACAAGACAACTGCCGTAAGTAGGGTCGTGATGTTTGCATCGATAATTGCAGAGTAGGCGCGTGAGTATCCATCTTTAATGGCAAGAGCAAGGCCTTTTCCGCCTCGCATCTCCTCTTTAATCCTTTCATAGATCAGTACGTTAGCATCCACCGCCATACCGATAGTCAATACGATACCTGCGATTCCAGGAAGTGTAAGCGCTGCTTTCAAAGAAGCAAGTGCTCCAATAAGGAAGAACAAGTTGGCGATCAAGGCGATATCAGAAACCAATCCAGCACCTTTGTAATAGAAGATCATGTAAATCAAAATCACCAAGAGGGCGATGGCAAATGACCACATTCCCGCATTGATGTTTTCTTCTCCAAGCTGAGGTCCAACACTTACCTCATCTACAATTTTGGCAGGAGCAGGAAGAGATCCAGCCTTCAATAGGCCAGCAAGATCTTCTGCTTCTTGTAATTTTTCTTCAGTAGTAGTAGCTGTTCCAAAGCTAATTTGAGAACGTCCACTAGTAATTGCAGTTTGAACGTTTGGCGCGCTGTAGACCATTTTGTCCATCACAACGGCAACCGGACGTTTGTTGTCTGCTGCAGCTTCTTCGGTCATTTTTCCCCAAATGGCTGTTCCTTCTGAGTCCATGGTCATGTTCACAATCACATCACCAATTTGGTCATAACCTACACGAGCATCTACAATAGTTTTACCAGTAAGCTTTGCTTTACCTTTTCCACTGTCATCACGGATTGCGTACAATTGTACCACCCCGTCCTGAGGCTTCGCAGACCAAAGTAGTCTGAGGTTAGAGTTTAAAGCTTGTTTTGCTTCAGGTCTTTCCAACAAGGCGTTGATGTCTTCCACATCGCCCTCACGTGCAAATCCAACAACAGGATTACGGCTGGTGAAGTTTGGTTGAAGTATAGCAAACAATGGTGAACGGAGTGCTTGTTCTTCAGCGGTCAATGGTTCCAAAGTGGTATCCTTCGCCAAGCTATCAGCTTTGGCATAGATTTTTGGATTCAATGCTTTAGCAATTGCGTCATTGGCAGCACCCAGTTGGTTGATCACTTCATCTGTATAAAGTGTTTCCCAGAACTCAAGGTTTGCAGTTGCTTTCAATTGCTTACGAACACGATCTCTGTCATCAACACCTGGAAGTTCCACAAGGATTCTTCCAGAGAAAGACATTTTCTGAACGTTAGGCTGAGCTACACCAAATTGATCAATACGCTTACGTATGATATTTTCAGTATTGTTGATTGCCTGTTCAGCTTCGTTTCGAAGGATATCAAAAACTTCGTCGTTGGTGCTCTTAGCAGGAAATAGATCCTTGTTTTCAGGGTTGTTGAAGATTCTCCAAAGTTCTAGATCAGCTTTCTGCTCATTCCATGCACGTTCAAACAACGTGATGTAATCATCATTAGCTTCTTTTTGAAGGTCTTTGGCACGCTGGATAGCGGCAACGAAATTTGGTTGGTCAGAATAGTCACTTAAAGCAACTACTAAGTCTGCGATAGAGACTTCCAACGTCACGCTCATTCCACCCTTGAGGTCTAATCCAAGGTTGAGCTCTTGCTCTTTTACTTCCTGATAGGTTTGGCCAAAAACAGGGTAAATTTCTGCGTTCGCACTGTCGCGCAAAAATTTTCTCTGATTCGCTGTGGCGAGAGAGTCAAACTGGCTATCGGTATAAGCACCTGCGTCGATTAATGAATCGGCCACAGACTGACCATAGCTTAAGGCTACCTTCTCATAGCGGTTCGCAACCCAGTTGAATGAAAGTACATACAACGCGGCGAGGGCCAACAGGATGGTAAAGAGTATTACAGCACTCTTGTTCTGCATCGTGGTTAAAGGTTTAATTTTTGGAGCGGCAAATATAAGGATATGCAATCACATAATCCAATGCTTTTGTAGCTCACATGAATACCAATCAAATATTAAAGTCTAGGCCTACGGAAAAGTGGTCCATAATGTTCTGCTAAATCTTTGTTTTACAGCGCTTACGGAAGTATTTTACACTAATTCACATTTCGGTAGTGCATCATAGGGAGATGGTTTATCTATCTTTGAAATATGAAAATATTCAAGTTATGCGTAACGGCCTTGGCAGGATTGCTCTTGATTTCCGCCACTTTTTCTGGTCCTACAAGCTATGAGATAGCAGTACTGAAATACGAGGGTGGCGGAGATTGGTATGGCAATCCAACTAGCCTTCCAAATTTGATTGCTTTTGTCAATGAGACCCTGAACTTGAATATCAATAAAGAGCCACAGTTTGTTGAAGTAGGAAGCCCGGATTTGTTCAATTACCCATTTGTTCATATGACGGGTCATGGTAACGTAGTTTTTTCACCCCAAGAAGCTAGAAATCTCAGAAATTATATGGCAGGTGGAGGTTTTTTGCACATTTCAGATAACTACGGACTTGACCAGTTCATTAGACCTGAAATGAAAAAAGTCTTTCCAGAACTCGAATTCATAGAGTTGCCGTTTGGC
>CAZKMC010000382.1:0-2577 GCA_964553485.1 uncultured Comamonadaceae bacterium | reverse complement strand
CCTATCTGAACATCCAGAACCACGTGGATTACATAGCAGCGGAGACTTTCTATCAAAACCTCGATTGGTTCGGTATTCTCTGGGGTGCCAACAACATCAAGCTTTGGCGCCCGCGTACGCCAGATGGAAAATGGAGCTATGTGTTATATGACACGGATGCTTGTCTGGGAACTTTCGGGGGGAATGTCAATTCCAATTACTTGAACAACGCACTCAATCCACTGGTGGCCAATGACCATTCTTATGTCTTTAACAGACTAGTGCTGAATCCAGATTACCGCCGCTACTTTATCAACCGTTATGCGGATCTGATGAACACCACTTGGCAGCCGGCTGAATTTCAGCAGTTGCGCAATGAGATGAAGGCCGACATGGAAGATGCAATGCCACAACACATTGATCGCTGGCCGGAGATGGCCAATTTAAACTCATGGAATTTCTACACCCAAGCGATGGTGAACTATACCACCAATCGACTCAATGGAGCAAGGCAGAACATCTTGGAAACCTTTGAACTTCCAGAAATGCACACCATCCAATTGGACGTGGATCCAGTAGGAGCTGGGTATATTCTAATTAGCACAATTGTCCCGGAAAACTACCCATGGAGTGGCGTTTATTTCGAGGACAACACATTTGAGATCACGGCAGTAGCCAATCCGGGATACGAGTTTGGATACTGGGAGCAAAATGCACTTCTACCCGATGGAACGGACGAAAATAGCATCACAGTGAACTTGTCGCAGGCGGTCACTTATACGGCTGTTTTTGCGGGAACAAGCGCTCCTATGGATCTGCAAATCACAGAGTTGAACTACAACAGCCACCCGTCACATGTCACCGGAGATTGGGTAGAGATCTACAATGCTTCCGAAACCGATATGGAACTGGGCATGCACTGGATACAGGATTTGAACGTACTAAACAAGTTTACTTTTCCAATCGGAACCATGCTTGGTGCTGGAGAGAGATTGATCGTTGCGCAAAACCCTGAACAGTTCACCACATGGCATCCCAATGTGAGCAACGTTTATGGTCCCGCCGCATGCGAATTCGA
The DNA here is from genome assembly GCA_964553485.1 of uncultured Comamonadaceae bacterium. GTDB lineage: Bacteria > Bacteroidota > Bacteroidia > Flavobacteriales_D > Sanyastnellaceae > CAZKMC01. The sequence continues at coordinate 1,520 of CAZKMC010000382.1, read as the reverse complement.
CAATGGAGGAGATTTCGTGGCGCTCATGGATCCTTGGGGCAACGAAATTGTCTCCTTCACTTATGAGGATTCTTTTCCTTGGCCCGTTGGGGCCGATGAATGGGGTCATACCCTCGAGTTGATTGATTCCACTAATGCTAACGATCCCGCTAGCTGGGCAGATGGATGCATGTTTGGTTCGCCGGGAGAAGCGGCAGGACCATGCGCTGAAGAAATGACGATCACAGAAATCAATGTGGCTTCTTCACTTGGATTTGACACCGGTGATTGGCTGGAGATCACCAATACTTCACCGGACTTCGTCAACCTGCAAGGTTGGGGGTTGTCAGACAACGGAGGCGCACCCTTCATTAACTTGACTCCTATGATGCTAGCTCCGGGAGATCGCGCTGTGATTGCCAAGAACATCGAGCAGTTCACCGGGGAGTACTCCTGTGCAATACCGGAAAATATCATCGGAGGATTTGATTTTGGCTTTTCCGGAAACGGAGAAACAGTGAGCATCTTCAATGATCAGGGACAATTGATGCACAGCGTGTCCTATGATCTCAATGCACCTTGGCCGACAGATGTCGAGGGAACCGGCTACACCCTGGAACTTCCAGATCCAAGCAATTGGGTCAACACCGGAAGCAACTGGACAGCCTCAGAATGCGTGGGAGGAACTCCGGGAGCCGAATACACACAATTCTGCTCAGAACCTCTTCAGTCTAGCTTGGAGTTAGTAGGAGAGACCCTTGTGGTAAATGCAAGTGGTGGTCTTCCACCATACACTTATACATGGTTGTACAATGGCGTAGAAGTAGGAAATAGTAGTGAGTGGACAGTGACCGGAGACGGAGACTATCAAGTGATTGTGACAGATGATGCAGGTTGCGAGCAGACCAGCGAAATTATGATTGGCGTAGGAATCACAAGTTCAGAAATGACGGTCCTAGCAGCTTTCCCGAATCCTTTTGATGAGCATCTAACCTTGCAGCTTTCGAACAATGAAAGCGGCATGCTTGAAGTGCGGAATGTGCAGGGACAACTACTCGTCCAACAGCGGGTTCAGAATCAAGTTGAGGAGCTCAATACTTCAGATTGGGCAGCTGGAATCTATGTAGTAACACTCTATGCGCCAGATGGAATTAAAAGAGTGAAAGTGTTGAAGAACTAACTGAGCTTCTTAAGCCAATGATTCTCTGAATTTATACGTGGCTCTGGCCTTGGTGTAAAACTCATTTGCCTCTCTGAAATTCAAAGTCTGTTGTCCGTCTGAAAAAGCGCGCTCTGGAGTGCTGTGTGTTTCTACGATCAGCCCATCTGCTCCGGCCATGATGCCGGCAAGGGCTACCGGCTCCACAAACTGTCTCACTCCAATTCCGTGAGAAGGATCTACAACAACAGGTAAATGTGACTTCTCTTTCAACAAGGCTACTGCATTCAAATCCAGCGTGTTACGATAGGCAGTTTCATAGGTTCGAATCCCGCGTTCGCAGAAGATCACGTGCTCATTTCCGCCGGAAAAAATGTATTCT
>CAZKMC010000381.1:1678-2580 GCA_964553485.1 uncultured Comamonadaceae bacterium | reverse complement strand
CCGCTCTTAGAGCGGTTCACTGTTTATAACGTTTGTTTAGCGATTGACGACCATTCTTTTTGTCATCTTGTTGCCATTGCTTTCAATACTGTACAAGTAGATACCATCTTTGAATTGGCTGCCGTCTAGTTCATAAACGTTGTCGCCTTGTGTTCCTTGAACATAATCTTCAAAAATCACTTCTCCTAGTAGGTTAAGCACATTGATTTTAGTGGTAGCTGCCTTATTTAGACCAAAGGAGATCTTTGTACTTTCTCCAAAAGGGTTTGGAGTATTTTGAGATAGAAAGCTAATACTAGATAATTGAGTTGGAATATCAGTTGGATCTACAACAATTAGTTCATACTGATCAAAAGTAACTGGCTGTGAAACTGGCACTCCGAAAATGGTTGTCCAACCATCAACAGCAATAATCAATTGAAAAGTATCTGCTAACAAAGGAGTACCTTCTAAAGCGGCGCAGTATTGGTTTCCACCTAAGAATGTGCAGGGGTCAGGTGAATCTCCAAGGTTATTACATTCAATAGTAAGCCCCATATCTTCGAGGGAATATTCTGTAGTTCCATCATTGAAATAAACAGATACCAAAATGATCGAATCTATTGGTGCTTCTTGTGGGAAAGTAGGGTCAATGTCGGCCGCCGAAGTCGGGACCTTAATATGAATTACATCTGCATATGCAGATCCGAGTATACCTTCATTGAATGTCTCCCCATTTTCAGGGTCAGGAGAAACTCCAAATGCTGCTTCTCCAAAATCATAATTTGGATCACATTGGGCACTGGAAAAGATAGCTAAGGCAAAAGCAAAGCTTAATAGTAGTAGTTTTTTCATAGTACAAGATTATTCCACGTCCCTCTCAACTTCTTCCATATAAACAAGATCAACAGCCTCGTTTAATG
>CAZKMC010000381.1:1178-1668 GCA_964553485.1 uncultured Comamonadaceae bacterium | reverse complement strand
GTAGGAGTGATTTTTAGGACAGAATCCAATTGAGAAATTGCAATCAATTTCTGTACCGCAGATTGTAGTCCACAAAGTACAAATGTGCCATTTTGATCACGACACAGGCGGTTTGCCACAAGAACAGCACTTAATCCAGACGAATCACAATAACGTGTTTCGCTCATATCAAGGATGATATTTTTGTTACCGCTTTTATTCAGAATCACTAATTCTGACTTCAACTCAGGTGCATGCAAAGCGTCAAGTTTTTCAACTTTGGTTTTAACCACTATAACTTTGTCCTTGCTCTCAATTTCGAACTTCATATTTTGATTACGCTTTTGCCCAAAGATAGACAAAATTATTACTTACGGTCAATTTTGCCAGCAAGGAGATAAAGTACTGCCATCCTTACTGCCACACCGTTTTCAACTTGCTCTAAAATTATAGAATGAGGACTATCTGCCACGTCACTTGTAATTTCAACACCTCGATTGATTGGACCTGG
>CAZKMC010000381.1:0-1168 GCA_964553485.1 uncultured Comamonadaceae bacterium | reverse complement strand
TAATTTCTTTTTCAAGACTATCAAGTAACTTTTTATCTAGACCAAATAGCATTGAGTATTCTCTCAACGAGGGAAAGAATGCTACATCTTTTGAATCGCCCTGTCTCTCTAATTGAATTCTGAGCATGTTGGCCACATCACACCATTCAAGGGTTTCTCTGAGGTTATGGCTTACCTCCACCCCGAGGCTAGCAATGTGTTTAGGAATTAGGGTGGTTGGCCCGCACACCCTCACTTTAGCGTTGAGTTTGAGTAAACAATGAATGTTTGACAATGCAACTCGTGAGTGCAAGATATCTCCAATAATGGCGACTTTCTTTCCTTTTAAACTCCCAAGTTTTTCTCGCATGGAGAATGCATCTAAAAGCGCTTGAGTAGGATGTTCATGGGTTCCATCACCTGCATTAATGATGGTGGTGTTAACGTGTTGTGACAAAAATGAAGCAGCACCAGGATGTGGATGTCTCATTACAACCATGTCCACTTTCATGGAAAGGATATTATTGACCGTATCAATGAGCGTTTCTCCTTTTTTAACTGAAGAACTGGAAGCAGAAAAGTTAATTATGTCGGCAGAAAGTCGTTTTTCAGCTAATTCAAAGGACAATTTGGTTCTAGTTGAATTTTCAAAGAAAAGGTTTGCAATAGTGATTTCTCTCAGAGAGGGAACTTTCTTAATAGAACGGTTAATGACCTTTTTAAAGTTGTCTGCAGTTTGAAAGATTAACTCAATGTCTTCTGGAGTTAGATCCTTGATTCCGATTAAGTGCTTAACGCTTAGTTCACTCATGATTGTTGGTGGTATGAAGCACTACCCTATCCTTATTATTTTTCGAATCAGCCCATTCAACCGTTACACGCTGATCATCCAGGCTGTCGACAGACTTTCCGGTATAGTTTGGTTCGATTGGTAGTTCTCTGCTAAATCTTCTATCTATGAGTACTAAGAGCTCTACACTTTTTGGTCTTCCATATGAGAGCATTGCATCCATAGCAGCCCGAATGGTTCTTCCGGTGTATAATACGTCATCAATCATAACAACCCTTTTGTCTTCAATGATGAAGGGCATGTTCATGCTGTTGGCATTTAACGGTTGGTCTCTTCTTCTAAAGTCATCTCGATAAAAAGTGATGTCCAAACTCCCCTGTGTAATAGTTGCATTTGGAG
>CAZKMC010000380.1:0-2589 GCA_964553485.1 uncultured Comamonadaceae bacterium | reverse complement strand
CCATTTTCGCTGACCTTCTGTATATTAAAGCCAGGAATAATAGTACTTGCTTTCAAGCAACAAGTCATAATCTACTGGTTTCATTTTATCCCAAAACATCATGCTATGGAATAGTTCAAATTGCCTCTCTTTAGCTAAAGTAAAGTCCTTCGAACTCATTTCTTGCAAGTCAAATTGATAGCGTATACTCTTGTCGTAGTAATTACCAAGCATTACCCTTAAGCTATCATTCTCAATGAGGTCCGGTCCTTTTATTTTCAGGGTTTCATAAGGGCTGGAAGAATGTCCAAACCGAGTTGTGTTGAGCGCGTTTCCGAAATGAAAATCTAGAGTATCATGGTAGGGCAATTTGTTAGAAAAATGGTTCAATAGTATCGAACAGGAATTTCCTGCAGACGTATGTTCTTGAATATTTGATATGATGTCTTCTTGGTCACTAATCAAAGCAGACCTCATTTCTTTAAGAAGTTTGATTTCCTCGGCCTTTAGTTTTCTGTGTTCATTCCAATTGTTAATCTGAAGGGCCAGTAATATTCCAACAACTACTAAAATGATTTCGCCAAAGGCATATTTCAAATACTTCCCAGTCTTGTTTTCAATAAGTAGGTTTTGACGAATTTTACTGAAGAATTTGTTCATTGGCTGTGATTTGGTTTTAGAGTCTCTTCACGGCCCAAGTTAATTGTAAACTCAAACGTATACTCGTTGCCCATTGGAATTTAGTCAATTCTCTCAATGTCCTATGATTGCTTTTCTAGACAACCAACCGTTTTTAGCAATGACCAAAATGGATTTTTAAATATTCCCCTCAGCACTCAATTGCCTCATTATCCGCTCGTGATTTTGCAGCACCTTTTCAAACTCTTCTAAGCTCGAATAGTTTTCGGGAGAATCTTTGATTTGGTCATAGAAGAACGACTGATTGGCCTGGGGATAGATGAGGACGGTTGAACCAAAGCACAAGTCAAATAGCTTCATATTGACGAGGAGGGTAGCGTTGCCTTCGGGACTCGCAATAAAGACCCAATCGATCTCGTTGTTCGGCACTTCAATCGATCCTTGTGCAGTGAGGTAAGGCGCATTTCTGGACTCGACAAGTGGAATTGAAGGCGTGTTTTTGTCGTTGGTCAACACAAGTAAGGTCAGTCGTTCTGTAATATCATCAGTGTCAGGGTCCAAGTATTCACCAACGCGGATTCCTTTGAAAATATGTCCGTCTACTTCCAGATCAAATGGAAGACTCGCAACTGCGTAGTCATATTCCGCAACTGGGAAAGGAGATTTGTGCAAAGGGAAACTCTTAAAAACTTCGGGGTACTGCGCATACGTGTCGAGGTCTTGTTGGAAAAGTTGCATGTCCCACTTGGTGCTGTCCAAATGCTCTTGGGCATTCAGTTCTAAGTTTGTAGCCGACATTTCCGCAGTTTCTTTGGTTTCTGCGGGGGCTTGTTCCTTGCAAGATGTGATCAGGATAGCAGCGCAAAACGTCAATAAAAGGTGGCTCCTATATTGAAAGGGATGAGTTTCCATTTTAATACAGGAAGTTGATTTCTACCGATTGGCATTGGTTTTAGTAAATCGGGAGACAAATACGAAACAAAAAAATGACTTCATTTCTATGTCGCCCTGAATAGGAAACGCAGTCAAATCATCAAGGCAAGTAGTGCTTCTTTGAAGTGACCGACGAGCGCAGTTCTTCAGTTGTTTCACTGGTCAGTTTGATTTTTCCCCGCATTAAATCATAAAAAGCTCTCTTCCTTCTAATTTAATGCGTATCTTAGCGTCTTAGTCCTGACCTAAGAACGATTCCTCATCATCAAGCTGAATCGCCTTATTTCCTTAATTTTAGCAGGTCTGACAAAGAGCCTTTGCCACTAACTTTTATTAGAACGCTTCCCATGACGGAAGCTCAATCTCTTATGAAAAAACTTCTCTTTTGTATCTCGCTGGCACTTTTCGCCTCAACCCAACTCTTTTCTCAAACCACCTTCACCGGTGCCAACAGCAATGTTTGGGCTGACACAGGGAACTGGAACAATGGCCTTCCTGCCGCAGGCAATGACGCCACTATTCCTGTTGGACTGATTGTTGTCAATTCTGGCTTTTTGTTGGTTGATTTTATCATCATCAACTACGGGGACATCAACAACGCCGGGAATATCAACAACTACGTGAACATCATCAACTACGGGGACATCAACAACGCCGGGGACATCTACAACTACGGGGACATCAACAACGCCGGGTATATCAACAACTTCGGGTTCATCTACAACTCCGGGATCTTCTACAACTACTTCGGGACCATCTACAACTGTTTCGGGGTCTATGCTGGAATTCCTCCCGATTTTAATCCACTGGAAGAAACAAATTGTCCGTCTCCAGAAGTCTGCGATGGAGTGGATAATGATTGGGATGGAGATATTGACGAAGGTTGTGGCTGCACAGACGTCTTGGCGTGCAACTTTGATCCATCCTCAGAGATCGATGATGGGAGTTGTGTTTTACCAGATGGATGCACCAGCTCAACTGCTTGTAACTATAATCCTGCCGCTGTTTGTGATAATGGAAGCTGTACTTACGTCTGTT
>CAZKMC010000379.1:0-2596 GCA_964553485.1 uncultured Comamonadaceae bacterium | reverse complement strand
GTAAAGATGTATCCAAATTTGTTAATGTGCTTATGGTGAGCGGCAAAAAATCCGTTGCTGAAAGAATTATCTATGGGGCATTTGATCAAGTTCAGGCTAAAAGTGGTAAAGATCCAATCGAGGTGTTTATTTTGGCAATTGATAATCTAAAACCATTGGTTGAAGTGAAAAGTCGCCGGGTTGGTGGCGCAAATTACCAGGTGCCTGTAGAGGTTCGTCCTATGCGTCGCTCTGCCCTTGCGATGCGATGGCTTAAAGAAGCAGCAGTCAAACGTGGTGAAAAATCAATGGACCAACGGCTTGCTGCAGAAATAATTGAGGCTTCTGAAAATAAAGGTTCTGCGATGAAGAAGAGAGAAGAAGTCCATCGCATGGCCGAGGCAAATAAAGCTTTTTCTCATTTCCGTTTTTAATTTTTTTTGAAGGTGAATTTAAGTGGCTCGTAAAACCCCTATTGAACGATATAGAAACATTGGTATTAGTGCACACATTGATGCGGGTAAAACTACTACCACCGAGCGTGTTCTTCTCTACACCGGTGTAAACCACAAAATTGGTGAGGTTCATGATGGTGCTGCAACCATGGACTGGATGGAACAAGAACAAGAACGAGGTATTACTATCACTTCAGCGGCAACAACTTGTTTTTGGTCTGGTATGGGCCAACAATTCGAACAACATCGTATTAATATTATTGACACACCAGGTCACGTAGACTTCACGATTGAAGTTGAGCGATCAATGCGAGTCCTTGATGGTGCATGCATGGTTTACTGTGCAGTAGGTGGAGTGCAACCTCAATCAGAAACTGTTTGGCGTCAAGCAAATAAATATAAAGTGCCACGAATGGCCTTTGTTAATAAAATGGACAGACAAGGGGCAGACTTTTTTAAGTGCTATGAGCAAATGAAATCACGACTCAAAGCCAACCCAATTCCAATTCAAGTGCCGATTGGTGCTGCTGAAACATTCAAGGGAGTTGTTGACCTTGTAAAAATGAAAGAAATTATTTGGAATGAGGAAGATAATGGCATTACTTTTGAGTACCAAGATATTCGTGCTGAGTTAAAAGATGAATGCCAAAAATGGCGAGAAAATATGCTTGAAACTGCTGCTGAGGCAAATGAAGAGTTGATGAACACATACCTCGAAACAGGTGATTTATCAGAAGATCAAATCAAGCAAGGCTTAAGAATAAGAACGATTTCAAATGAAATTGTTCCAATGCTTTGCGGTTCAGCCTTCAAGAATAAAGGTGTGCAAGCGATGTTAGATGCAGTGGTAGAACTGATGCCTTCACCAGTTGATGTTCCTGCAATTAAAGGTTTGGATGAAGATGATATTGAAAAAGAAATTTTAAGAAAACCCGGTGACGCTGAACCCTTTTCTGCATTAGCATTCAAAGTAATGACAGACCCATTCGTAGGCCAACTTATTTTCTTCAGAGTGTATTCTGGTGTTGTTCATGCTGGTGATACCGTCTATAACCCGGTTAAGGGGAAAAAAGAACGTATTGGACGTATTTTGCAGATGCATGCCAACAATCGTGAGGAAATTAAAGATGTGTATGCAGGAGATATTGCTGCCGCCGTGGGTCTAAAAGATGTCACAACGGGTGATACATTATGTGACGCAGCGAAGCCAGTTGTCCTGGAGCGAATGGTGTTCCCAGAGCCAGTTATCCATGTTGCCGTAGAACCAAAAACAAAAGCGGATCAGGAAAAAATGGGCATTGCATTAAATCGGTTAGCTCAGGAAGACCCATCGTTTAGAGTGAAAACGGACGTAGAAACAAACCAAACTATTATTTCAGGCATGGGTGAATTGCACTTAGAAATCTTAGTGGATCGAATGAAGCGCGAATTTAGTGTTGAAGCCAACATTGGCTCGCCACAAGTTGCTTATCGTGAAGCAATTAAGAAACAGGTTACGTCCGAAGGTAAATTTGTCAAACAGTCAGGCGGTAAAGGACAATATGGTCACGTATGGCTCAGAATTGAACCTAACGAACAGGGTAAGGGTTATGAGTTTATCGATGAAATTAAAGGTGGTACTGTGCCTAGAGAATTTATACCTGCTGTTGATAAAGGGTTAAGAGAAACCATTACAGCTGGGGTATTAGCTGGTTACCCTATTGAAGATGTCAAAGTTGCACTTTACGATGGTTCTTATCATGACGTTGACTCAAATGAAAATGCGTTTAAAATGGCGGCTTCCTTTGCGTTTAAAGATGGATGCAAAAAAGCTGATCCAGTTTTACTTGAACCCATGATGGCGGTTGAAGTAGAGACACCTGAGGAATATATGGGTGACGTAATGGGAGATCTTTCATCAAGACGAGGTATTGTGCAGGGGATGGAAGATAATGCCACAGGTAAAGTAATTCGTGTTGAGGTTCCATTAGCTGAAATGTTTGGCTACTCAACTGTTGTAAGGTCGTTATCTCAGGGTCGTGCTACATATTCGATGGAGTTTAAGCATTATGCCGAAGCTCCCAGAAATGTCGCTGATGCTGTAATTAATAAACAATAATTTAGAAGAAAACAAGGAAGAACATTATGGCTAAGGGTAAATTTGAGCGTACCAAACCGCACGT
>CAZKMC010000378.1:0-2598 GCA_964553485.1 uncultured Comamonadaceae bacterium | reverse complement strand
CATTGAATAGAATTTGGTCACCGGTGTTATTGCGGTCACCATCAAAAGCAACAACTCCTAATTGCAAAGTAACTGGGCCGCTTAATGGCGTTAAGAAGCCAGAAATGGGAATGGTAACGGTGTTGGTAGAGGTTCCCGAACCAACGTTGGCCAAACCATCGAATACCGTTAAGTTTTTATAAGATTCTTGAATGTTTTTGTAAACAACAACGAGTGTCCAACCGCCAAATAAGTTGGAGCTACCAACTGAGTTTAATTGATTGGCTACAGTAAAGCGGGCGTTGGTCCCTGCATTCTGAATAAAATCGGTGACATTCTTGAAACAAAAATAACTTACGTAGCCCGAAGTGTTGTTGATGGTTTGATCTGCAGAGACTTGCTCATATGGATTATTATCTAATTTAATTTGAACGTTTCCTCGTTGAGAGTAACTAGAATTAGATGTTGATATTCTTCCGCCCCAATACAAACCAGCCCAAGTAACCTCCGAACAATTTGGCAAAACAAGGCTATCAGAAGACGACATAAAAGTAGATGGATCACCGTCTATATCTACATAGGTTTCTGTAAAATTGTTGTTCATTGAAGTACCCCCGGGAGGCATCTGGGCAGTTGCGGTATTGCAGCTAGAAGAGCTGGAGTTACAAGAAACCGAAACATTGGATAAAAAAACAAGGCCTCCTTTTTGCTGAGACTGGTGTCTGATTGCAAAAGGGCTCACAATTTGAGACCATGCGTTGGCAGCAAAGCAAAACACCAAACAGGCAGCCGTCATCAATTTAAAGAAAGCTGGAGAAAGTAGTCTTTTCTGTTGCATAGGCCTATTTGGAGAGTTAATAACTTGAATATAACGAAAAAGGCCCCCAAAAGGTTGCCTTTATCAAGTAAATTAATTGTTAAGCCATTAAAGCGGAATATTGCCGTGTTTTTTCTGGGGTAAGGCTTCTGCTTTTTTCTCGAGCATTTTAAAGGCACTTATGAGTTTAGCTCTGGTTTCTGAAGGTAGCAGTACGTCGTCAATAATGCCCCTTTCGGCGGCTCTGTAAGGGTTGGCAAATGTGTCGGCATAGGCCGCTTCTTTATCTAACCATTCTTGAGCTGGATCTGGTGCAGAAGCGATATCCCTTTTAAAAATAATTTCAGCAGCCCCCTTGGCTCCCATAACTGCAATTTCTGCAGTAGGCCAGGCAAAACTGAGGTCGGCTCCTAAGCTTCTGGAATTCATGACGCAATAAGCACCTCCGTATGCTTTGCGCGTAATAACCGTAATTTTTGGTACCGTAGCCTCGGCAAATGCATACAATAATTTAGCACCATGCGTAATGATGCCGCGCCATTCTTGATCGGTGCCCGGCAAGAAACCTGGAACGTCTTCCAAAACGAGTAAGGGAATATTGAAAGAATCACAAAAACGAACAAAACGAGCCCCTTTGCGCGAGGCGTCGATATCTAATACCCCTGCTAATGCAGCCGGCTGATTGGCAATAATACCAACAGTTCTGCCTTCTAAGCGGGCAAAACCAACGACGATATTCTTGGCAAAATCTTCGTGGACTTCTCTAAAACTGTTGTCGTCCACCAAACAATCAATAACGCGTTTAATGTCGTAAGGAATATTTGAGTTTTCAGGTAAAATTTGATCAATTTGCTTGTTTTTGGAAGCCTGAAAACTGAAAACTGGAGTTAGTGGGGCCTCTTCGCTCGCGTTTTGAGGCAAATAGGTGATGAGGTCTCTGGCTTTGCGGATACACTCTACATCATTGGACGCCGTAAAGTGATTCACACCCGATTTTTCTGCATGGGTTTTGGCACCGCCTAAATCTTCTGAACTAACCTCCTCGTGGGTCACTGTTTTGACAACACTAGGGCCTGTTACAAACATGTAAGAGGTTTCCTCGACCATGAAAATAAAATCAGTGAGGGCTGGCGAATAAACAGCACCACCTGCACAAGGGCCCATAATTAAGGAGAGCTGTGGTATGGACCCAGATGCCCTAGTGTTTCTGAAAAAGATATCTGCATAACCACTCAAAGACACAACACCTTCTTGGATACGGGCACCACCGGAGTCGTTCATGCCAATAATTGGAGCACCATTTTTCATAGCCATGTCCATAATGCGGCAAATTTTGGCAGCGTGGGTTTCAGATAATGAACCACCAAGAACCGTAAAATCTTGCGAATACACATAAACCAAACGACCATGCACATTGCCATAGCCTGTAATGACGCCATCGCCAGGAAACTTTTGCTTTTCGAGGCCAAAATTTGTGGAACGGTGTTCGACCAAACCACCAATTTCTTGAAAGCTACCTTCGTCTAGTAATAACGAAATACGCTCACGGGCAGTGAGCTTGCCTTGTTGATGCTGCTTATCTATGCGCTCCGCACCGCCACCTTGGTGTAATGCTGCGCGTTTGTCTTGGAGTTGTTGTTCTTTTGCCATATTGCTCTTGAACAACAAAAATACAGAAATTACCTCTTCAAAAAGACCGCTTTATGCTCATAAAGAACCAAGAATAACCATGCACTCAAAAAGAAAATAATTTCAACGGTTTCAGTCCAATTAAAAACCACTAAACAGAGTGACATCAGCAT
>CAZKMC010000377.1:0-2608 GCA_964553485.1 uncultured Comamonadaceae bacterium | reverse complement strand
TGAAGAATCAAGGATTTCAGGAATTCTGAACAAGTATTGCAAGTTCATGCCTGTTACCATTGTATTTGGCAAGAAGAGCGAATGGATTGATAGTCCAACCGGCGAAAAAGACGACGAAGGCAAGCTTAAACGCGTAGAGACTAAGGTTGACAATATCATTAACAACCCTAAGCCAGCCTGGACAAAAAAGCCTGCTGACTTAAAGGATGAAGACTATACAGAGTTCTATCGCGAGCTATACCCAGCAAGTTTCGAGGATCCGTTGTTCCATATTCACTTGAATGTGGACTACCCTTTCAACCTCACCGGAATCTTGTATTTCCCACGTGTCAAGAAACAAATGGAAATGCAGAAGAACCGCATTCATTTGTACTCCAACCAAGTGTTTATCACAGACAATGTGGAAAACATAGTCCCAGAGTTCCTGACATTGTTGCATGGTGTAATTGATTCTCCTGACATCCCTTTGAACGTTTCTAGGTCTTACCTGCAAGAAGACGCCAACGTAAAGAAGATCTCTTCACACATCAGCAAAAAGGTTGCCGACAAGCTGAAGAGCATGTTTAGCGAGAACCGAGAAGACTTTACAGAAAAATACGACGACCTCAAGCTCTTTGTGGATTATGGAATGCTGACAGATGACAAGTTCTATGAGCGCGCTGAAAAGTTTGCCTTGCTTTCAAATACAGAAGGCAAGTACTTCACCTTTGAGGAGTACAAGGAAAAGGTTGGTAAAACTCAGAAAGACAAAAACGAAAAGATCAACTTCCTATATGCCGCATCTGCTGATGCGCAGCACCAATACATTGAATCAGCCAAAGAGCGCGGTTATGATGTATTGATCTTGGATGGTCCACTTTCAAGCCACTTGATCTCAAAATTGGAGAGCAAGCACACGGATGTCCAGTTCAAGCGTGTAGATGCTGATGTCATTGAAAAGTTGATTGAAAAAGAAGATGCTCAGCCGAGTAAGTTGTCTGATGAGGAGCAAAACACATTGAAACCTGTAATTGAATCTGTTGTAAACAAGGAAAAATACACAGTCTCCTTTGCAAGCCTCAGTGAAACAGATGCGCCCATTGTCATCACACAAGCTGAGTTCATGAGAAGAATGAAAGAGCAGCAAGCTGTTGGCGGAGGTGGATACCAAATGTTCGGTGATCTCCCTGAAAACTACAACATGGTCATCAACAGCAACCATCCTGTAATTTCTAAGATCCTTAAGGAAAAGGATGAAACCAAGCAAAAGGAAATGGCGAAACAAGCTAGTGATTTGGCTCGTTTGGCTCAGGGACAATTGGTTGGGCAAGAGCTCACAAGCTTCATAAAAAGAAGCGTAGATCTACTTAAATAAACATTTCAATCAATCACAAGCAAAATACTCATTATGAAGTACTTAAATATAATTATTCCTGTCGTGGTTCTTTTCGCCGTTGCCATGTGGATGGGTGGGATTTACAACGGATTTGTGAACACAAGTGAGAATGTAGATGGACAGTGGGCAGAGGTTGAGGCGCAGGTGGAAGCTGGTGAAGTTATACGATGAATTCTCTCACCAATTCTCACAAAAAATAACAGCAACGAATTAGCATGGCAAAATTTGGTAAATGGATTGGTGGGGCTCTTGGATGGGCGGTTGGCGGACCTATAGGAGCAGTTCTCGGCTTTGCTTTTGGATCGATGTTCGATGACACCAGCTTGGGACAGGAAAGCTTCGAGGGGCGCGCAATTGATGATCGCTACCTCAAATACCGACACCAAACTCGTCCCGGAGACTTTGCTTCCGCCCTGCTAGTTCTTTCGGCGGTGATGATGAAGGCCGATGGCAAGATTCTAAAGTCCGAACTCGATTATGTCCGCACCTTCTTTGAAAAGAATTTTGGAGAAGACGTAGCGCAACATCACATCAAATTGCTAAAAGGTGTTTTAGATCAGGACATAGACGTCAAAGCAGTCTGTGACCAAGTAAAATATTTCATGCAGCATTCGAACCGCTTGTTTTTACTGCAATACTTGTTCGGAATCGCTGGGGCAGATGGAAATGTGGCCCCAGAAGAAGTTGACACTTTACGCCGTATTGCAGGCTATTTAGGCATCAGACAGCAGGACATTGACTCTGTGATGGGCATGCACCACAAAAGTAAAGCTTCGCATTACAAGGTGCTTGAAATTGAAGAAAGTGTGGGCGATACGGAGGTTAAAAAGGCATACCGAAAGATGGCCAATAAATACCATCCTGATAAAGTGAGCAACCTTGGAGAGGAGTATCAAAAACAAGCTCAGGAGCGCTTTGTGAAAGTGCAGGACGCCTACGAGGCGATCAAAAAAGAACGAGGATTCAAATAGCCTATCTAGGCAAATTGCAGATTCTCAATTGTCTGTGACCCCCGGTCCAGCCAAGAAGTACGATCATCACATTTGCCATTCCTAGCACTCCACTGATCTGCAACCATTCAGCACCTTTCGCCCCCCAAATATCAGGTGTGGCCCATCCATAGGGCATCAACATCACGACAACTAGTATCCACCAGGCACGTGACCTCCTACCCTCTTGAACGAGGTACCAAACCAAGATGAACAACATGGGAACCGACCACAGGAAATGCTC
>CAZKMC010000376.1:0-2613 GCA_964553485.1 uncultured Comamonadaceae bacterium | reverse complement strand
CATTCACAGTTGCAAATGTACATTAGTTCACACAATAGCTGATGGCACCTATATGAGACCTTGGGACTTAATGTAATTAAGGGTGTTGGGATGTAACATTCGATGTCCAATGTGTAGCTCATGAAAGGTTGCAGTGTTCTCAAGTTTTGCCGCGAACTTTCTTCCTAATGACGGGCGAATAATACTGTCATATTTTCCAAATAGCATGTTGAAGCCAATTTGGTATGCCTGAATTTCTTTAACCAAAACACCTTGGTTTGGGCGAAACCATCGATAGGCCATCCAAGCCATGTATACTTGATTCCGCTTTTTTTGAGAATCCATGTGCACATATACAAATCGATGAAGTTTGGGAGGAAGAATTCGTACAAACTTGAGTGCATCAGCAGTTTTGAACAAGGCGGACGGATGTCGATTGACGAAATGGAAGAGTGTTCGGCCCAATTTGGTGCCACTTGCAAAGAGATAAAGAGGGTTGATGAATAGGCCGTCAGGGGCAAATAGTAACACTTTTTTTATGTGAGCTGCATGAAATTCAAGGATAGTTAATGATACTTTTCCTCCCATTGAATAGCCAATTAATGAGTATTCCTGAATTTTCAAATGCTGCAGGAATGCTTTCCAAAGAGTTTGAAATATTTCAATTGGCATGCCTTCTTTTAGGGAGTCTTTTGGAATGGAACTGTTTCCATGAAAGAATAAATTGACGCCTATAAGACCTTGCTTATTTTTTAGCAAAGGGATGAGGGGTTCAAAATCTGCAAACAGTCTTCCAAAGCCTGGGAAAGCAAAATAATAGTCCTCTCCGAAGTGAAGAATGGAGTATTCAATTACATATCTGTTTAGCTCGAAGCGTTGGTTTGCCATTTTACAATTTTCGTCAATTCTCTCGGGTTATGAACATTGAATGTGAAATGCGTGAATAGAAACTTTGATTTTCTGCAAGTCTTTTGAATTCTGTTGGTTATTTTCGCGGACGGAAATCCAAATGTTCCCCTCCTCCGGCCCTTGATTGGTGCTTGGGTAAAAAAAAAATGCCGAGAGACAAAAGCATTCGTTCAGTTCTTCTTATTGGTAGTGGTCCTATAGTAATTGGACAAGCATGTGAATTTGATTATGCTGGTTCTCAGGCTGCAAGGTCGCTCCGTGAAGAAGGTATTGAAGTCACCTTAATCAATTCGAATCCCGCAACAATCATGACGGATAAAGTTGTAGCAGACAACATTTATCTAAAACCGCTTGAGCCGGAATCTATTGAGGAAATTCTCCAAAAACACAACATTGACGCAGTATTGCCAACAATGGGAGGTCAAACCGCATTGAATTTGGCCATCAAATGTGATGAGTTGGGGTTGTGGGAGGAGTACGGTGTAAAAATGATTGGTGTTGATGTTGATGCCATCGAAATCACAGAGAACAGAGAAAAATTCAGGGAGTTGATGCTTGAAATGGGGATACCTATGGCTCCTCAAGCAACTGCAAAGTCTTTTCTTGAAGGCAAAGAAGTAGCTCAGGATTTTGGTTTTCCACTTTGCATTAGGGCTTCTTACACCCTAGGAGGAGCTGGTGCAGCCATTGTTCATAAAAAGGAAGAATTTGATATGCTCTTGACTAGGGGGCTGCATCTTTCTCCTATTCACGAGGTAATGATTGACAAAGCGCTTCTGGGTTGGAAAGAATTTGAACTTGAGCTTCTTAGAGACAAAAACAACAATGTCAACATTATCTGTTCCATTGAGAATTTTGATCCAATGGGTATACATACGGGAGACAGCATTACGGTTGCTCCTGCTATGACATTGAGTGACTCCACATTTCAAAAAATGCGAGACATGGCCATCCGTATGATGCGCCAAATTGGAGATTTTGCTGGAGGATGTAATGTACAGTTTGCAGTTAGCCCGGATGAGCATGAAGACATTATCGCGATTGAAATTAATCCTCGCGTTTCTCGTTCCTCGGCTTTAGCCTCAAAAGCAACAGGATACCCTATAGCGAAAGTTGCTGCAAAGCTTGCAATTGGATACACGCTTGATGAGCTAAACAACCAAATTACCGGAAATACGTCTGCATTCTTTGAGCCAACGTTGGATTATGTAGTTGTGAAGATTCCTCGATGGAATTTCGACAAGTTTGCCGGTGCTGACCGTGAATTGGGGCTTCAGATGAAATCTGTAGGAGAAGTGATGGCTATTGGACGATCATTTCAGGAAGCTTTACAAAAGGCCTGTCAGTCTCTTGAAATTAATAGAAATGGTCTAGGTGCTGATGGTAAAGAATTAAGAGATCAGTCAGCCATTCTTCAAAGTTTAGAGCATCCAAGTTGGAACCGTTTGTTCCATATTTATGATGCAATTAAACTTGGGATTCCATTTAAGACAATACAAGAAAAGACCAAGATTGACTTTTGGTTCCTGAAGCAAATTGAAGAATTGATTCAGCTGGAAAGAAAAATTGAAAAATACGAGCTAGAAAGCTTACCTCGGGAGTTGTTTTTCGAAGCCAAGCAAAAAGGGTATGCAGATCGTCAGATTGCCCATTTGGTAAAGTGTTTGGAAAGTGAAGTGTTTCACAAAAGACAGGATCTTGGAATCAAAAGAGTATATAAGTTAG
>CAZKMC010000375.1:0-2614 GCA_964553485.1 uncultured Comamonadaceae bacterium | reverse complement strand
CCGGGTTCGAGGTCCATGCCAAAATTGGCGCAAACATCCTGCATCCACAAACCGAATGTTGGTCCACCAGGTGACGGTCAGATCTCTTCTCAAGATCTCCAAAGCCACCTCACGCATCAGTGCTGGGGGAGCAGCTTCATCTACAAAATGAAACCCGCGCTCACCGGTTTGCCCAATGAGCTGTTCCATGCGATCTACTAGCGTGGCCGCGGCAATCGGCTCGTAGAGTTTTATGTAATCAAGTGAGATGTCGCAGAAAGTACACTTGCCCCAATAACATCCATGCGCCATGGTGAGTTTTAACCACCTCCCATCGCTCCAAAGACTGTGCATGGGGTTGGTGACTTCAATGACGGAAATGTATTCTTGCAAGTGAAGATCTCTGTAATCTGGAGTGCCAACTTCTTGCTGCTTGTAGTCAGTTTGAGTGGTGTTGTTGCAGTATTCAACTTGTCCATTTTGAAGGAGGAATGTCCGCTTGAGAATGGGAGGTGAAGTGCCCTCAAGCACATGCTCACTCAACAATTCAATAGGTAATTCACCATCATCTAAACATATAAAATCCAGATAGTTAAATACCCTTAGGTCTTTAATTGATCGAAGTTCAGTATTGGCAAACCCACCACCCATGGCAATGCGGATAGTTGGGTGTTTTGCCTTGAGCATTTGACCACACCGAAAAGCACTGTAGAGGTTTCCGGGGAAGGGCACTGAGAGACATACCAACTTGGGTTGATGTGTTTGGATGCGCTCTTCCAAAATGTCCAAGGTGATCTCATCAATGAAGGTGAGAGGCTTGTCAAGTTCGTTTTGGAGTTCGTCAAAAGTGTTGGCACTCCGCCCCAATCTCTCTGCATAGCGGCTAAAGCCAAAATGGGGATCCACACATTCCACAATGAAGTCTGAAAGATCTTCAAGAAACAAAGTGGCGAGGTGACGTCCTTTGTCCTGCATCCCCATAGTTCCAAACGCCCAATCCAGTTCTTCCAACTGTTCAAACCTCGAGGCTTTTGGCAAAAAATCATCCGTACAAAGTTGTCGGGCAAAAGTCTGGTCCTTGCCCTGCAAAAAGCGAATGACCGAATCAATGTGTTTGAGGTATGTGGACCTCAGTGCATAAATGCGTTTGGCGTTGTCGGATTCAATGTGGGGGACAGCCATCTCAAATACCTGTTGTAGTCCCGTTTTCGAAAACACCTTCAAGATGACCTCAATTCCCAGGTCCATTTGAAAGCTGCTGATTTCTTTGGTGTTCAGAAACCCCTTGAGATAAGCTGTAGCCGGGTAAGGGGTATTGAGCTGGGTGAATGGGGGTGTTATGAGCAGTAGGTCTTTCAATCAGGCGATGGATGAAGGTGCACGCAAAGTTAGCGCACTATCTCACAAAGATCATCATCGGTACGCAAGGGCAATAAACTGGAGTGGAGAAGTGAGGGGTGTAGTAGGGATTGTAAGTTGAAATAGGGAATGACCCTCTCCTCGCGCAGCAAATAAATAGGATCCATGGAAACGGGAAAAATCAAATATTGACGAGCTTCCATCTTCCTTTTTTGAACCAGTACCAGCAAACGAGGGCGTGCAGTGAATGACAAATTGCGATGGCAAGGAAGATGCCTTGCGGCCCCATGCCCAGAGGTTTTGCGAGCACGTATGCCATGGGGATCTCAATCAGCCACAGCACCAAGATGTTGATGACCATGGGTGTTTTGGTGTCGCCGGCGCCGTTGAATGCCTGGATGAGTACCATGCCCAAGCCGAAAAAGACATACCCCAAGGTGATGATGCTGAGTGCTTGTCTCGAAATCTGAATGGCGGTTTCATTGTCTGTAAACAAGCTTGAAATGGGTCCGCCGAAAAGCACAAATAGCACCGTGATGGCCGCCAAAAAACCAACGTTATAGCGGACAGTAATCCAGACGGCGTCTTCCGCTTGATCTGGTCGTTTAGCACCCAGAAATTGTCCCACTAAAGTAGCTGCAGCTCCTGAAAAGCCCCACGCGGGAAGTATGCTGAAGATGATGACTCGAAAAGCGATGGTGTATCCTGCCACCACATCTGTTCCGAAGCTCGCTATGATCTTGGTGAGGAAGATCCAACTAGCAGAATCAATGAGGAACTGTCCCATTCCGCCGGCAGAGACGGACAAGATTCTGGTAACCGTTTTCCATTGAACTACGAGGTTCTCTCGCACAATTTTTAGCTGGTGCTTGCCTCCAAAGAGGTGATACAATTGATACACAACACCAATTCCCCGACCAGTAGTGGTGGCAATTGCGGCTCCTTCGATCCCGAATCCGGGAATAGGCCCAAATCCGAAAATAAAAATCGGGTCCAGAATAATGTTCAGTCCGTTGGCAAGGATGAGCGTGCGCATAGCAAGCTGTGGGTTTCCCGCTCCTCTGAAGATCCCGTTGATGAGGAACAGTAGCACAATGACGATGTTCCCGGCAAAGATGATCCGTGTATATCCAGCCCCATAACTCACCAGCTCAGCGTCACCACCAATTAAACTGAGTAATTCCGGGGCATAAGCGAATGTGGAGACCCCCAGCACTATGGCAAGAATCCCTCCCGTGACAATAAGCTGAAATGCAGCAGTTCCGGCTTCTTTGAT
>CAZKMC010000374.1:0-2632 GCA_964553485.1 uncultured Comamonadaceae bacterium | reverse complement strand
ATGGACAAACAAACTTTACGTTCCATACGTTTTGAGAAAGCACTTCGGTATATCGGGATTGAAGACAAAACCCTTGCAGAGAATTTTGGAGAGGCGTATATAGACTTAAGCCCCCATCAAACGGCATTGATGCCAGGTACTATTGACCTGCTTGAATATCTAAAAGGCAAGAATTACAAATTGCACATCTTAACCAATGGTTTCGAGGAAGTGCAGCATATTAAACTAGATAAGAGTGGGTTAAGTCCTTTTTTCAATGAAATAATTACCTCTGAAGAAGTTGGAGTGCGCAAGCCTGATCTTAGGATTTTCCAACATGCCGAGAAGAGAATCGGTGCAGCAGGCTCCAATGTTTTGATGATTGGAGATAATCTAGAGGCCGATGTATTGGGCGCAAAACATGCTGGTTGGCATCAGGTGTTCTACAATATAGATGCTCATACTCACAATGAAGAATTAACACTTGAAATTGATGATTTGTCCAGCCTGCAGGCTTTTCTCTAAAATGGGCGCCTCATATTAAGTATCTTTGACACAAGAAAAATAAACATGGAAGAGAAAAAGAAACAAGGTCAATTGAATATCGAGTTGACAGAAGAAGCAGCACAAGGAATTTATTCGAACCTCGCTATTATCACACATTCTCCCGCAGAATTTGTAGTAGACTTTGTCCGTGTAATGCCTGGAGTGCCAAAGGCCAAAGTCCAGTCAAGAATAATCATCACGCCACAACATGCAAAAAGACTTATGCGTGCTTTAGGTGAGAATATTGCCAAGTATGAAGGACAACATGGTCCTATCAAAGAACTGAAGCAACAGGATGTGGCATTGCCAATGAATTTTGGTGGTCCCCAAGGCCAGGCCTAAGCCTCGTCAAATCGGATGCAGTGTTCAGCTCGGATCACTGCAATCACTTGTCCCGTCAACTCCCTGTTGATGAGCGGGTTGTTTTTAGATTTGGATTGAATTTGATCATTTTCAAGAATAGCTTTCAAATCAGGATCAAAGGCGGTTAAATCAGCGGATGTTCCTGCTTCGATATGCACGATGTCCATTTCCAGAACCCTTCTTGGTCCATGACTTAAGCTCTCAATGAGCCTTGTCAGATCTTCTTTGTTGGAAAGGCTAGTTCTGGCTGCAGAGAAACATGTTTCAATTCCACTTATTCCAAAAGCCGCCAGGTCAAATTCAACCCGTTTGTGTTCGATGTTTTCTGGCTTATGATCTGAGCAAATCACATCAATAGTGCCGTCTTTGACCCCTTTAATTAAGGCTTGTTGATCTGCCTTAGATCTCAAAGGAGGCATTACCTTGAAATTGCTGTCGAAGGAATGCAGATCGTCATCCGTGAATATCAAATGATAGGCACTTACGCCACATGTGATTTGCAGGCCTTCCTTTTTAGCTCTCCGAATAAGCTCTACAGACTTGGCACTAGAAATCAGTGCTACATGCATTCTTCCTCGCGTGTAACGCAACAAATCAATGTCTCTACTTAAGCGAATAATTTCTGCTACATCAGGAATGCCCTTTAATCCGAGTTGGGTGCTCATTATTCCTTCATGCATGACTCCAGCGGGACAAAGATCTGCTTCATGGGGGTGGCTGTAAACAACCCCACCAAAGGTCTTGCTGTATTCCAAAGCACGGTTCATTAAGTCTGTGCGGTCAACAGGGGCGTCATCAGAGAATGCAACAGCACCATTGCTATGCATGTCATACAATTCTGCCAACTGTTTGCCTTCTCTTTTTGCACTTAATGTTCCTACTGGGAGCAATTTGACCGGATGTGAGGCTGAGCGTTTAAGCATGTACTCAATACCAGATTTACTGTCGATAGGTGGGTCTGTGGAAGGCATTACCACAACTCCTGTGAAACCACCTTTGGCAGCAGCATCCAATCCAGAGCTTAAGTCTTCTTTGTACTCAGCACCCGGATCCTGAAAATGCGCCTTTAAATCTATCCAGCCTGGAGAGAGGTGAAGATTTGCCTGCTTTATTGTGCGCGCCTTGGAAGCCGTGATGGTAGCTTTGACTTGGGTAATCATTCCGTCAACCACCAAAACATCTCTCACTTTGTTGTGATGAGGTCCACCGGGATCAACTATATGAGCAGATTTGAATAACCAACGCATGGGCTTAAAGGAATTTAATCAACAGTAATTCTATAAGTAACATGGTCAATGCCAAGATCAAAAACAAATGCCATAGCTGCCTTCCCTCATCCAGATCATCTACAAGCTTGGAAATCGAATCCAATGTAGAAGAAATCACTGAAGCTTTGGACCATCCTTCATTCACTAGTTTTGATTTCCAATCGTTTATCGAATATGCGTGCATATTTGACTCAATACGTGGGTAATTGAAACCAAGGTAGTTGATTGTTTTCTCTCCTTTCAACAGCTGATAATGACCTGCAGATTCTATGCGATTATGCAAAAACAACTCTAGTTGTCCGCCAACTCTTCTGTTTTCAGGAATGAACTCGCTGCTTTCGTCTGATTTACGAATACGAAAAACTTCTTCATTTCCAATCTCTGTCTGTCTTAAATTCACTATTTCGTCTTCACCAATGGTGTAGTACAACAGTACGTTAGGTTGACTGAATTCGGCAATACGTAGTAAGGATGGG
>CAZKMC010000373.1:0-2633 GCA_964553485.1 uncultured Comamonadaceae bacterium | reverse complement strand
GCATCTGCAATATTTGCAGCAGTACCCCCAACGTGGAACGTACGAAGTGTCAACTGTGTACCTGGCTCTCCAATTGATTGTGCAGCAATTACACCAACGGCCTCACCTGCTTGAACCATACGTCCTGAAGCAAGGTTTCTTCCGTAGCATTTTGAACAACAACCTTTTTTAGACTCACAAGTAAGTACTGAACGAATTTCTACTTCATCAATTCCAGAAGCTTCAATTTTAGTAGCGGCTTCTTCACGGATTTCATCTCCAGATTCCACATAAACTTCTTGAGTTTCCGGGTCAACTACATCGTGAACAGCAGTTCTTCCTAGAATTCGGTCAAACAACGATTCTACTACTTCATCAGACTTCTTCAAGGCAGTTGCTACAATTCCTCTAAGGGTTCCGCAGTCAACTTCTTGAATGATCACATCTTGAGCTACATCCACCAAACGACGAGTCAGGTAACCTGCATCTGCCGTTTTCAATGCAGTATCCGCAAGACCTTTACGTGCCCCGTGAGTAGAAATGAAATACTCAAGAATCGAAAGACCTTCTTTAAAGTTCGAAAGAATTGGGTTCTCAATAATGTCTTGTCCACCCGTAGCACTAGATTTCTGTGGCTTAGCCATCAATCCACGCATACCGCTCAGCTGACGAATCTGCTCTTTCGATCCACGAGCACCAGAGTGGTACATCATGTAGATAGAGTTAAATCCTTCTTTATCTTTTTCCAAACGATCCATTAGGATGTTAGTAAGACGTGAGTTGGTATGTGTCCAAATATCAATGATCTGGTTGTAACGCTCGTTGTTGGTAATAAGCCCCATGTTGTAGTTGTCCATTACCTCTTGGACTTTCGAACGTGCGCCTTCTACCAACTCATCTTTTTCTGGTGGAATGATTACATCATTCAAGTTGAACGATAGTCCACCTTTGAAAGCCATGTAGTAACCAAGGGTCTTGATATCATCAAGGAATCTTACTGTTCTTGGAACACCAACCTTTTTCAAGATATCACCAATGATATCACGAAGGGCCTTCTTAGTCAAAAGTTGGTTGATATAACCCACTTCATTCGGTACAAATTCGTTGAAAATAACTCGACCACAAGTTGTTTCAATCAAGCTGGTTTCACCGTTAGAATCTGTCCATCTCACTTTCAACCAGCTATGAAGCGCTAGTTTTCCTTCGTTATATGCAATATTTACTTCCTCAGGTGAGTAGAAGGTCATTCCTTCACCTTTCATTGGTTCTGCTTTCGTTCCCTTTTTGTCCTTGGTAATGTAATAAAGGCCCAAGACCATATCCTGAGATGGCACTGTAATAGGAGCACCATTTGCAGGGTTAAGAATGTTATGAGATGCCAACATCAAAAGTTGCGCTTCCAAAATAGCCGCGCCTCCTAGAGGTAGGTGAACCGCCATTTGGTCACCATCAAAATCCGCGTTGAATGCAGTACATACCAACGGGTGCAACTGAATTGCTTTTCCTTCAATCAATTTTGGTTGAAATGCCTGAATACCAAGTCTGTGGAGAGTTGGTGCACGGTTGAGCAATACTGGGTGTGATTTTAGTACGTTTTCAAGAATATCCCAAACCACTGGTTCTTTTCTATCAACAATTTTCTTTGCAGATTTCACTGTTTTTACAATCCCTCTTTCAATCATCTTACGGATGATAAAAGGCTTGTAAAGCTCCGCAGCCATTCCTTTCGGAAGTCCGCATTCGTGAAGTTTCAATTCTGGTCCAACAACAATTACTGAACGTGCTGAATAATCTACACGCTTACCTAATAAGTTTTGACGGAAACGTCCTTGCTTTCCTTTCAAACTATCGGAGAGTGATTTAAGTGGACGATTAGACTCAGTCTTAACTGCGCTTGATTTTCTTGAGTTGTCAAAAAGAGAATCTACAGCTTCCTGTAGCATTCTTTTCTCGTTACGCAAGATTACTTCAGGAGCTTTGATTTCGATCAATCGTTTCAAACGATTGTTACGGATAATAACTCTTCGGTAAAGATCATTCAAATCGGAAGTTGCAAATCGACCTCCATCAAGTGGTACAAGCGGACGCAGTTCAGGCGGAATCACAGGAACTACTTTGATAATCATCCATTCAGGATTGTTGCGAATACGCTCATTAGCATCTCTAATTGCTTCAACAACCTGTAGACGCTTCAAAGCTTCGTTTTTACGTTGCTGAGAAGTTTCAGTATTCGCTTGGTGGCGAAGGTTGTATGAAAGCTCATCGAGATTCAAATTCATGAGCAAGTCGTGAAGTGCTTCTGCACCCATTTTCGCTATGAATTTATTTGGATCCTTATCATCCAAATACTGGTTGTCCTTAGAAAGTGTTTCTAGGATATCCAGGTATTCATCTTCAGTAAGATATTCCATCAACTGAAGAGGCTCACCTTCTTTATTAGTAGCAAGTCCTGCCTGAATAACTACATAGCGCTCATAATAGATGATTTGGTCAAGCTTCTTGGTTGGTAAACCAAGTAGATAACCAATTTTGTTTGGAAGAGACTTAAAATACCAGATGTGAGCCACAGGCACAACCAACTGGATGTGTCCCATTCTTTCTCTACGTACTTTCTTTTCTGTAACCTCTACTCCACAACGGTCACAAACAATCCC
>CAZKMC010000372.1:1510-2662 GCA_964553485.1 uncultured Comamonadaceae bacterium | reverse complement strand
ATACGTCCAATCTCAAAAACAACTACGGCGATGTCCGGATGTGGAATTACTCAGCCAAAGAAATGCGCAGCACAGGTCTCACTTTTTGCGGGCTCATCATGGGTGATCACAGCAAGTGCAGTATCAATACCATGTTCAACACCGGAACCACGGTTGGTGTTAGTGCAAATGTATTTGGCGCAGCTTTTCCACCCAAATTCATACCCTCGTTCAGCTGGGGTGGCGCAGAAAAGATGACCACTTATGACCTTCAAAAAGCTATAGAAACTGCTGAGCGAGTTTGTGCAAGAAGAGGGGTGGCCTTTGGCGAAGAAGATCGTAGGGTGTTTCAAGAAGTTTTTGCTAAAACGTCAGGCTTCCGAGACTGAATGCGCCAATATTTCAGAATTAATCCCTTGGCATGAAGTTGGACACCCCCTAGTTTCCAAATGTATTGTTTGGGTTAATGACAAATTGTCGTGCATATGTTTAATGATAAGAATTGGCTTTTGGCCAGTGAACAAGACGGAGGAGATCACGATTTCATTCCATTGATCTCTTCAGAAGATGAAGAAGCAATGAACAGGGAAAAAGCCCCTGAAAGACTATCGATACTGCCTTTAAGAAATACAGTGCTTTTTCCAGGAGTAGTTATTCCTATTACAGTTGGACGAGATAAGTCCATTCGCGTAATCAATGAAGCGTACAAAGGAGATAAAACCATAGGTGTGGTTTCTCAATTAGACGGAGACATTGAAGAGCCGGAAGCCAGTGATCTGAATAAAGTAGGGACCGTAGCAAGCATAGTGAAATTGCTGCGGATGCCGGATGGAAATACCACAGTGATCATACAGGGCAAGAAGCGATTTGAGCTAGTTGAAATGGTGCAGGAGACTCCCTATTTCAAAGCAAAAATCCACGAATTTGATGAAGCCAGATCTGGTGCCACCCCAGACGAGAACAAAGCACTGAGAGAATCACTTAAAGAATTGGCGATGAAGATCATTCATCAATCACCAAACATTCCTTCGGAGGCTGCAATGGCTATCAAGAGCATCGATAGCCTTTCGTTCTTGGTCAACTTCATTTCCTCTAACATGAATGCCACAGTAGGCGAAAAACAAAGCTTACTAGAGGTCACGGACCTTAAAGATCGGGCGGAACGAGTCTTGA
>CAZKMC010000372.1:218-1500 GCA_964553485.1 uncultured Comamonadaceae bacterium | reverse complement strand
GTCTTGAAAATGCTCAACAAAGAGCTACAGATGCTTGAGCTCAAAAACGACATTCAGAGCAAAGTAAAAACAGACTTGGACAAACAACAGCGCGAGTATTTCCTGCATCAGCAAATGAAGCAAATCCAGGAAGAGCTTGGAAACAATCCAGTTCAAGAAGACGTCAAAGAGAAAAGAGAAAAGTCCAAGGATAAAAAATGGCCAGAAATCGTGGCCAAAACTTTTGACAAAGAACTCAAGAAACTGGAGCGCATTAATCCTCAAAGTGGTGAGTACTCAGTTCAGGCTAATTATGTAGACATGCTCCTTGACCTGCCATGGCAAGACTATTCAAAAGACAATTTTGACTTGAAGCACGCACAGGAAGTCCTAGATAGAGATCATTACGGCCTTGAAAAAGTAAAGGAACGCATCATTGAGCACTTGGCTGTACTGAAGATCAAAGGCGACATGAAAGCACCGATTCTTTGTCTATACGGACCTCCCGGAGTTGGTAAAACTTCCCTGGGAAAATCCGTAGCCGAAGCACTTGGTAGACAGTATATCCGCATGAGTCTTGGAGGTCTTCGCGATGAAGCAGAAATCAGAGGTCACCGTAAAACTTACATCGGTGCTATGCCGGGACGAATTCTTCAAAACATCAAAAAGGCGGGAAAAGGAAACCCACTTTTTGTACTTGATGAAATCGACAAGCTAAATAGAGACAGCCATGGAGATCCCTCCTCTGCTATGCTTGAGGTATTGGACCCAGAGCAAAACAGCACTTTCTATGACAACTATGTAGAACTTGATTACGATTTGAGCAAAGTCATGTTCATAGCTACTTGTAACAACCTCAGTACCATTCAACCCGCATTGAGAGATCGAATGGAAATCATTGAAGTAAGTGGTTATACTGTAGAGGAAAAAATCGAAATCGCCAAAAGGCACTTGGTTTCTAAACACCTTGAAGATACTGGATTGGATGATGGTTTCCTGGAGATTCCCGACGATGTGATCGAAGCAGTGATTGTGAACTACACCAATGAAAGTGGTGTGCGTGGCCTGGACAAAAGGATTGGGAAAATTGTTCGGAATCGCGCAAAGGAAATGGCTATGGAAGAAACCTTCTCCACTGCGGTGAAGGTAGAAAACCTTCAAAAAATCCTTGGAACTCCATACGAGAAGGACAAATACCAAGGCAATGATACTGCTGGAGTAGTTACTGGACTTGCATGGACCCCAACAGGAGGAGATATCTTGTTCATTGAGTTCTCCGTTTTTCACCTGCTCTATCAGCAGA
>CAZKMC010000372.1:0-208 GCA_964553485.1 uncultured Comamonadaceae bacterium | reverse complement strand
TGAGACAAGCCTTACCAAAGGAAAAGGCAAGTTGACCCTAACTGGAAATCTAGGCGAGGTAATGAAAGAAAGCGCAATCCTAGCCCTCGAATACCTCAAAGCGCATTCAGACCAACTTGGTTTGGAGCAGGAGGTTTTTGACAAATGGAATGTCCACATCCACGTGCCACAGGGCGCTATACCAAAAGATGGTCCAGTCCGGCATGCC
>CAZKMC010000371.1:0-2663 GCA_964553485.1 uncultured Comamonadaceae bacterium | reverse complement strand
CCATGCCCACGATAACAACTTCTTTCATTTAGAATGTTTTTCGATTTATTTGCTGCAAAGGTAGTAATCTTTAGAGCGTCCAACGGATTTCAGACCATCACGGAATTGAAAACATCCTCAATTAGAGGCCTAAACATTTAACACGTGTTAACGGATTCGGCAGGTGCATTTGACTTTTGTGGCACGTGCCTTGCAATAACCCAAGCATCAAACCTTCATAGAAGTTTTGGTTTTGGTTAATAGTTATTTTGGTTAAGGTTTTGAAAAGCCTCGGAAGCGTCCGGGGCTTTTCTATTACCATTTATATAGGACAGCATTGATATTCATTCCTGCTCCTACAGAAGCCAGCAAGTACAAATCGCCCTCTTTCACTTTGCGTTCATCGAACTCCCCTTTGTAGAGAAAATCCAACAAGGTAGGCACTGTTGCCACGCTACTATTACCTAATGAATCAATCGTCATTGGCACCAAGTCTTTGTCGAAATCTCTTTGTCCATACAGCCTTACAAAACGCTTTGCAATTTGCTCTTCCATTTTTTCATTGGCTTGGTGCATCACAATGCGGCTCAGGTCTTCAAGGCTATAGCCAGCTCCATCCATACACGTCTTCATGGCTTCAGGGACATATTTCAAGGCATATTCATAGATCTTACGCCCTTTCATTTTGATGTATTTCTGATCGTCGGGATGTTCATACGCGTGATCCATGTATAGAAAATCTACATCCTCTCCTCCGTGGCTGAGCACCTCATGGTGCAAAATTCCACGCTTTTCTTTTTCCCAAACCGCTGTAAGCACAGTAGCTCCTGCCCCATCTGCAAAAATCATAGAATCGCGATCAGATGGATCTACAACTCTAGACAAAGACTCTGCGCCCACAACCAAAGCGTGTTTCAAGTTTCCGCTACGCATCATTGCTTCTGCCACAATGACTGCCTGAACCCACCCTGGACAACCAAAGATGATATCAAAGGCCTGACATGACGGGTTTTTAAGATCTAATTTTTGTTTCACCTTGGATGCAAGGCTTGGAAGTTGATCGCCTTGTCCTTGACCATGTCGCACATCACCAAAGTTTTGAGCTACGATCAACAAGTTCACTTCTTCTTTATCAATGCCGGCGCTTTCCAGTGCACGGGCACATGCCTCAGCTGCCATGTCAGAAGTTACAAGATTGTCATCCACATATCGCCTTTCACGAATTCCTGTGATTGCTTCAAATTTTTGAACTACCTCCTGAGGCGTTCCGTTTGCTTTTTCATTTTCAGAAACAAGAAACTCCCTTGAAGCAAATTCGGAGTTCGGTACTATGCGAGAGGGAACATAGCTACCTGTGCCGGAAAATAGGACATTCAAATATTTTGCTGATTGATCAGACATGTCAAATAATTTGTGGGTTAACTGAACAGTCCTATTGCAGTTACAGTTGTCGCCAATGAACAAATTGAAAGGCCAAAGTTACGAGAAGTTCATCATTTGAATGTCCATTTTCATTAATACTACCCACATTGAATAGTGAATTGTTTCTGCTTTAGTTTTGGCCTCTCGGCCGAGGAGAGTTTGCTTTCAACTTCTTTTCATCTTTAGCCGTGCTTGAATTTGTTACATTGCGGGTTCATTTCAATTTTAGGTATTGGCATCCAGAAACGTATTTGGCCAACCATATTGGCTTAAAAAAATGATGATTCGATTCTTTGGCGCGCTCACGTGGCCGAGGTTCAATTTCTATTTTGACACCCATATCGAAGGAACGGAGCATATTTCAGAGCTCCCGAGAAAGAACGTGCTCATTGTAAGTAATCATCAAACGTACTTTGCAGATGCATTGCTAATGCAACACGCTTTTCATTCGGCATTATGTGGTAAGCCCAACACTGTGCGTTATCCAGGATTTTTGTTCGTTCCGCACAAAGACATCTACCTTGTAGCTGCCAGAGAAACCGTAGAAAACACCATGCTGACGCGTTTCATGGACATAGGTGGCGTATTAATGATTCAACGTACTTGGAAAAAAGACGGCCAGGATGTGAAGATTGGGGTGAATCCAAAGGACCCTCAAAGAATGAAGATTGCTCTACGGTCTGGCTGGGTAGTGTCTTTCCCTCAAGGAACAACTAAACCATTTGTCCCAGGAAGAAAGGGAACCGCGCACCTCATCAAAGAAACGGAGTGTATAGTAGTGCCTGTGGTTATTGATGGTTTCAGAAGAGCTTTTGATAAAACCGGCGTGAAAAAGAAGAAAAAAGGTGTCACTTTGAAAATGAAAGTGAAAGCCCCTTTGAAGATAGATTACACTGATAGCGTTGAAAACATTCTTGAGCAGGTGATGGATGCAATAGAGCAAAGTCCAAAATTCGACAAGCGGACTGAAACCTAAAAATCACTTCTGGCGTATATCTAATCACAACAAGAAAACGATCTTAGCTTTACAGAGGACAACATCATATTGTATTACTTAATTTTAAACAGGGTATGTTGGACTATTATAAAACAGTTTTAGGCAAAGTCTGCTTTGACCCAATGCTATTCAGAAAGGAATTGCGCAAGGCATTCCGGCAACTCCAAGGCACAGAACGCCTGGAATTAAGAGACTGGTTGGAAGACAGTAGCTATATTTAAAACCTGCAAAACAAATTTTGAAACCCGGCTATCCCGGGTTTTTT
>CAZKMC010000370.1:1243-2673 GCA_964553485.1 uncultured Comamonadaceae bacterium | reverse complement strand
GGCATACTTTGCCATCCTTAGGTTGAAACCAGGATAATCTATCAATATTAAAGCGTCTGGGTTGAACTCATCTATGTTTGCTTTACAACGTTTGAAATTTTTCAGGATGGTCCAGATATTCATTAGGACTTCCTGAAATCCCATAAATGCCAATTCTCTATAATGTTTCACTACATCAGCTCCGGCTTCTGACATCAGATCCCCTCCCCAAGCACGGATTTCTAGGCTTTCATTTTCTTTTTTTAGTGCCTTAATCAAATTGCTCCCGTGCAAATCGCCCGACGCCTCTCCTGCAATTACAAATAACTTCATTGTCAAGAGTAGTAGATTATTATTGGAACAGAAATGAGAATAACACCCACAATTCCCTTTGCAAACTGATACATTTCGTATTTCAGCATGAAGGCGAAAACCACCACGTTAAATAAGACGCTAACTGTAATTATTTTGTTGCGAAACATGGTTGTTTTGACCCAAGCTTCTTCAATAAAATAAGTGAATGATGCATCGTATTTATATGCCCATCCAAATCCGAAAATCACAAATCCAAGTAGGGAACAGATTATTCCCCCCAACAATCCATATACTATATGGTCCAGTTTATTTTTCATTAAAGTCCCAAGTATTCAAAGGGCCAATGGCCTGATGCGCAGTCATGTCAAAAGAAACGGGCACCACAGAAACATAATGATGTTCAAGCGCCCATTCATCCGTGTCTTCACCTTTGTCTGGATTATTAAAAGCTCCGGTCATCCAGTAATATTGTTTTCCTGATGGATCTTTTCTCAATTCGAAAGCATCTGACCAAAATCCCTGCGCTTGCCGACATATTTTGACTCCTTTGATCTGACTTTCTTTGAGCTTCGGTATATTCACATTAAGACAAACTCCTAAAGGCCAATCTTGTTTCAAAGCCTGTTCAGCAAGTTGTCTGACGAACTTACGTGCGGGAGTAAAATCTGCATCAGAATCGTTGTCAAGAAGTGAAAACCCGATGGATGGAATGCCTTCAACCGCCCCTTCAACCGCGGCAGACATGGTGCCGGAGTATATCACGTTGATGGATGAGTTAGATCCGTGATTGATTCCTGAGACCAATAAATCGGGTTTTCTTTTGAGGACTCTATAGATAGCCAACTTCACACAATCTACGGGGGTTCCGGAGCAACTGAAAGCTTTAACACCGGGGACTCCAAAATTTTCAGAAGCTAATCTGAGTGGATCGTGAATTGTTACTGCATGTCCCATTCCAGACTGGGGTTTATCTGGAGCTACTATCCAAACTTCACCTAAATGGATCATTTCTTCAACCAAGGTTTTAATTCCTTTGGCAAAAATTCCATCATCGTTGGTTACAAGAATAAGAGGCTTTTTTGATGGCATTTCTGGATTTTCAACAAACTTAGGGCAATCTGCGGTGATTCTTTCGT
>CAZKMC010000370.1:0-1233 GCA_964553485.1 uncultured Comamonadaceae bacterium | reverse complement strand
GTTATTAAAGAGTCTTATTTTTGGGTAATGTTATTTCGGTTAAAAGCCTTTAGGATGTTTCTTTCGCTGTCATGTCTATTCATGATAGCATGTTGTTCTTATGGGCAGCAGCATCCTTTGCTCGCCACTTTTGCAGCGCTTCAAATTGAAAATGAGGTTCGCATTGATTTTGGAATAGTGGGCGGCAGCAGTTGTCAGGGGGTTCAGTTAGAAAGGAGTGTAGACGGTCTAGTTTATGAGTCCATCGATTTTATACCTGGCGTATGCGGAGGGTCTGAATTCACAGAATATTACGCGGTTAATGACAGGGCCCCAATCTCAAACTCGGTTGTTTACTACAGATTGGAACTTGGCCAACAAGGAAAGACTGACCCGATTGAATTCAGGTTTGTACCCCTAGACAATGGAATCAGCGTTTACCCCAATCCTTCAAGTTCCAGACAGGAAATCAGAATCAGTAATCCTTTTAGTTTAGGTTATACTTTAGTTGTTTTTTGCCCTTTGGGCGAGGAGATTTTCAGGAGTGAACCTAATCATACTGACTTTTTCGTTTTGGAATCTGGGGATTTGCCAACTGGCATTTTTTTCTTGAAGTTGTATAACAACAGCGATGGGCGAGAGTTTTACTCGTCAAGGATTATGCGTGTCGACTAGGTCAGACAGATTTGTTCTGGAATGTAATAGTGAAGCATGCCCCCTGATTTGGTAATCCACCAACTTCAATATCATCACCAAAGATTGGCAACATTGTTTTACACAAATACAATCCTAGTCCGCTCCCGTCTCTTTTAGGAGCTGATTGTCCAAACTTTTGAAAGATTAGCTCCTTATCCTCAGGCTTGACACCAACTCCATTGTCTTGAAATTTAAGGATAATTTCACCCTCACGCTCAAAAGTGGATACGTCTATTAGCAATGGAGCCTTGTGGTTCCTATACTTTATTGAGTTGCTCAAGAGGTTTGAAAACAAGGAGATAATAATAGTTTTATTGTGTTTGATCTTCTGGACATCAAATGAGGACGTGATGGTAATTGATAGGTCTTGGATATAGGCATTATACATGTCCAATACCACATTGAAAGTCTCCTGAATATTGAGTTCTTGAATTGGGAGATCTTCAAGTCTCTCTATTCTAACAGACCAATTAAGATTGTCTATGGTCAATTCAAGACTAGCTAGTGTTTTTTTGACAAGACTTTGATATTCTTCTAACGAGATTTTATCCTCTAATA
>CAZKMC010000369.1:0-2695 GCA_964553485.1 uncultured Comamonadaceae bacterium | reverse complement strand
GGTAATAGACACCTTTGGAAGTCTTCTCCCATTTATCAAAAGGCTCCACCAATTCCAACTTGCGCAGAATGGAGCCAGTGGGAGTGCCGCAACAAATGATCAGATCTGGTTTGTACATATCAATTTGTTCTTTCAACAATTCCCTATCCGTTGAAGCATGTTCCCACAGCTGTTTGCCTTTTGCTGTGTGAGTGCCTGCTTGCTTTTTAACATTGACTACGGCAATCTTACTGATTTGCTCCTTTCGGAATTCTAAAGAGCACTTAGCCTCTAACTCCTGCCAGTTGTAATCCTTGTTCAAGTTTTCCAACCCATATTGCCATAAAGCAATATTGTCCCAGGTTTGAGGACGGTTCGGTTCTCTTAAGAACTCTTTCAGATCCCAACCTCCTTCCTCGACCGCCTTTTTGTCGTTGGCTTCTTTGAGGAGATACAATACTTTTTTTGGACTAGCGCCATATTTGGAGGGCTCCACTACCCCATCTTTGATGAATCCGGGGCAATCTTTTGACCAACGCTCAAACAAGTCCTTTTCTTGTTTTATAAGATCTAATGCATTCATGAATCTACTTTATTTAAAAAAAGCTCCACAACGGGAGCTTTTCAAACCAATAAAACATGTTGTTTACGCTAGGTTACCAACTCAACTCTTGTTGAAGGCAAGTATTTGCATTGATGTTGACAGTACCCGACCAATACTCATAATCCGTTTGATCGACCACGCGGTATGAATAAGACTGGGTTTTTACATTGCTAAGGTCTTTCGTAGCTGTAATGGATGCATTATCTCCACATGTTGGAGCGGCTGTCCAAAAGACGCTTGTAGAGGTGGAACCAACAATTTGTCCATCTAAATAGAAAGTTAGACTTGTGGCTCCGTCATTTGTGAGGCCATCAGCCGCATCTTCTCCGTACCAGAAAACAATTGAGCCGTCATATTCACAAGACCCATCGTCTTTGTCGGCGTCAGTATTGAATGTTGCGCTATCTGGATCAGTGCATCCTTCAGTCTTACAACCGTTTAAGGAAATCAAACCTAGAATTGCAATTGAAAAAAACAGCAGTTGAATTTTCTTCATTTTAAAGAAGTTTAGGAGGGTTAATAAATAGTTTGAAATTATTCTTCTGCAATGTATTGGTCTTGGTCTTACCATAACAGAGTATAAATACTCTATTTTACTCTTGGGGTAAATACTCAGTTCAGTCCTGAGAATTAACATAATTCACTCAAAATACCCACCCAGCAATAAAATACAGCCCATCTAGCACGCCAATGCCGTATTTACACATAAAACCACCACCTGGTTTTTGGCGGCGGTAGCCAACAGTTCTAAGGAGGAAGGGATAGGTGCATTTGGTTCCTGTGCAGGCTCTTTCATACAAAGAACTTGGGGCACCAATGTCGGAAATGGTAAATTCATAGTCCGACATGTCAAACACAGCGGTTACACCAAGTTCCAATTCTAGATGATCCTTTCCATTGCCGAAAACCGGCTGGACACTCAGCGAAGAGATTGGGCCAAAATATTCTCAGCCTCGATGGACACCGCCATAAAGCCCATAATTACTTCTGGCATAGAAAGCTCCGTGTTCACCACCTCTCACTACCGCCAACATCCCCCCAGATAAAAACAAAAGCCCCGCAGACATTCCGCAGGGCCTTCTGACTTTTAGTATTCGCTTTGAAGACGGTGATTGATCTTTGCAGACCATTTGTCTGCAAGCTCCAGCTCTCCGTTGAGCTGGATGTCTCCTACACTGAACAGTTCAAACTTGACTTCAGGTTTGTGCTTGTCCTTGGGAAGAAAACTTAGGTCAACTCTTTCAATGATACTGGAGTTTCCCGCCTTGCTTTTTATGGTTCTTGTACCTTTTGAAGCCTGACAAGACTTGATCTTTGAAAGATCCACGGACTGTGAGCTTGAGCCGTTTGATTTCTCCCGGTAGAAGAAAACAAAGTCTGTATCCTGGTCGGAGCCTAAGATAAAGTCTCCACACATTTCGTGCTGACTGATTTGTCTTTGATGTTCGTTTGCAATTTTATCTAGAGAGAAAAACATTTGCTTCCTCTTCTTATTACTTGCTCTTCTCATTAGTATAAATGGTACTAGACAGATAGCTATGATAATAGCCCCAACTACGGTGCTTCTAAAATCCATTTTATTTTGTTTTTTTGACATTCGAAATTGAACCTTACATGCATTGCAAGGCCCTGAGAACTAGGTCACATGCCTGTTGTGGCAAGTGCTGAAAACTAAAAAGGGATTACCAAAAATAATGGAAGGGGAAAATGAGGTCGGTTTTCCGATGCTGGATCAGGAAATTCCTCGAAATCCGGGTGTATTGGGAATAAGTGGATTCAAATAATTGTTCGGTGGTCTTAAAGATGGCCCATACCCCATTAGTTGGGTTTTTAAAATTTGGGACGGGCGCGCTGGTGTAGTTGTTGACGGAACTTTCAAGCTGGGAGGTTTCGCAAAAAAGCTTGGCCGCAAAACCGGAGACTAAATCTCCTTTTGAAGAGCTTGATATGTAGTTGAGATCAGATTGAGTAAGAGAGACATTCACCGCGCCTATTGCAAAGCAATAAATCGCTGTTAATACCACTGCACTTAATATTCGCATCTGATTTTTCACTACATAAAGATAATCAAGTATTCTGTCGCTAAATCGAATTCTATTAGCCAATTTTTAT
>CAZKMC010000368.1:0-2710 GCA_964553485.1 uncultured Comamonadaceae bacterium | reverse complement strand
GGTGGTGGAGTTGGACTCGCAAGCGCAGTCGATTATTGCTTTGCTACAGAACATGCCTCAGTCAAATTAAGTGAGCTGGCTGTTGGAATTGGACCTTTTGTAGTAGGGCCGGCAGTCGCTAGAAAAATTGGTGATGCGGCAATGTCAGAATTGACAATTGATGCAAAGTCATGGAGGACTGCAGATTGGGCAAAATCAAAAGGCCTCTATGCCGATGTCTTTCCCACAGTAGAAGCAATGGATGAAGCAATTTCAATCCTGGCTGTCACGCTTTCTGAAAGTAACCCAGAAGCAATGCGCGAACTAGAAAGAATATTTTGGGAAAATACAGATCATTGGGATGTGCTTTTAGCTGAAAGAGCTGCAATAAGCGGGCGGCTTGTTCTATCGGATTTCACTAGGAATGCGATCAACAAGTTCAAAAGTAAATAAGCTTACTGATACGCGTCAAAAGCATACCACATGTAATCTCGTTTCGGAAATTCCACAAAAGCACTACTCGAGGCTAACACCCCTCCCATTAATAACGCTGGCACATACAAAGCACCTAGTTGACGGAAGACAATTCCACTTACGAGCAATGCTGTTCCACTGCCTAGCAGTCCTCGCTGCAACCATTGGTGCAACCTATAGTTCTGCAAGTAACGCATGCTCTCTTCATTGTCAGCCAAATCAATCACCAAAGATTTGTATTTAACTGGCTTTAAGGGTCCTAATCCTTTGGAGTAATAATCAATCTTGTCTCCTTCTGCCAAGTTATTCTTTTCAAAAATTCGTTTTTCTTGTACCCCTTCAAGTTCGTCCTTCAAATAGGTGTTCAAATTAACTTCTTCAAAAAGACTAATTCTACCCTTTCGAATACGAAGCGCACAAGAAGCATCATGGATACGTCGCTCAGGTAAATATCCGAACATTCCGTGATTGTTTTTGAAATACCGGACATCTGGTGTATTGACTTGAATTGAATCCAATTGAAAATAGGCGTTCTTCAAAATTGGGTGTACCAATGATAATGCTTGACCTTGTAAGGTATCTCCTGAGATCAGGATAAGCATATGTGGATTATTGTCAATAATCGAATATTGACAGAATCCGCTCAAAGAAAAAGAAAGTAGGAGTCCTAGTAAGAGAGATCGCATTAATTGGATTTTGTGTCTTACAAGGTATACGGTGATTCTTCTTAAAAGTTTTAGGAGCTTTTGAGGCTAGTTGTTCACCACAGTTTTGATGATTAAATCCCGATTTAACGGCTTACTAATAAAATGAGTTACTCCTTTTTCCTGTGCTTGCCTCCGCTCCTCTGCCCCATCAAAAGGACTATACATGGCTGTTTTTGCATTCGGGGATTTCTCGTTCAACTCATCTATAAATTGAAACCCATTTCCATGAAGCAAATGAATATCTAAAATTGTCAATGTCAATTTGGACAAGGCATTAAAAGGCTTTTCGCCAGATGTAATGCAGCGTATGCAGGAATATTTTTGGCATGGTAAGCTCAGGGAACTGCTAAATGTAGTGCAAAGGGCTGTGTTGAAAATACAGGCTACAACAAAACCAGAACTGCGGAGATATTGAAAGTTCACAGAAAAACTCTTTACAACAAAATCAATTCTTATTGTATCGAGATTTAATTACTTGATGCTTTTCTCCAAAGATTTCTCAAGGTGTTCATTTATAATTCTACTTAGCTCTTTGGCTTGCTCATATGTGAGAAAATGACCCGACCCCTCCAATACAACGGGCCGTTTCATGCGATGTGCCTTAAATAAACGGTCCTCACTTCCAATAATTTGCAAGTAAGCATTTGGCCGTTCCTTTCTGTCCCAGTCCAAAATTGCATTTACAGCATATTTCAAAAAATCGTGTCCATAAGCATCGAGCATCTCATAAAATACTGCGCGATGATTGTTGTTCGAAAAACCCATAAACATATCTGCCACTGCATTCATTTGTTTGAGCTGTTTGGCGTTGAACCATTTGCCAGCTCTCAGTCTGGATGCGGCCTTAAGAATAGGTGGATACTCCAAACGAGAAGCTGGTGCAGATAGCAACACCAATTCATTAGCTGGTTTTACCGCATGAAGCTCAACTGCCATCATCCCTCCCATTGAGCTCCCAATATAAATGTTATTGGTAGTTGAGATCTTTTGAGCCAAGTGCCTCGCGTATTCTTCCAAAGAAGAAATCCCGGGGATATATTCCCATTCCAAAACATGTATCTGCACACTCTTCAACTCAATTGGGTCAAACAGCCGTTTGTCAGCACCCATTCCAGGGATTAAGTACGCATGTACTTCAGAATCATTCATTGAGCCTTCATAGTATAAGATGCAGGAAAGAACCAGATTACATCATCAAACAACTTTCCTCTAAAATTTACCATTTCAAACCGTCCTTTTCAAGACATTATGAATTTTTGGTTTTAAGCTTTGAGGCTCTGAAACCAACCACCAATAGGAATGAAAGCTTGAGTGCTAAGAAAACATCAGGGAAAGTATGATAATAAAAAAAGCCTTGAACGCAGTGCGTTCAAGGCTTCCAGGGCGGAGACGGAGGGATTCGAACCCCCGGTACCTCGCGGTACAACGGTTTTCAAGACCGCCGCATTCGACCACTCTGCCACGTCTCCGCGGCAAAAGTACATTTATTTTTTTTCTCAAAGCAAGAAAAACACAGGTCTGATTTTTTTTCATTTTTGTTCCGCCCTATA
>CAZKMC010000367.1:0-2721 GCA_964553485.1 uncultured Comamonadaceae bacterium | reverse complement strand
CCCCAAAACCCCAAAACCCCACTTGAGGTGATTTTGAATTCAATTTGAAATTTGATTGGGTCCGGATTGTAACCGGTGTTATACTAAATGTTATAATAAAATGCGTGATTTCTTTTCTTAGGCTCTCCTCGGAGCTGCCCTCATTCCCATGGCCTTTGCCCAGCTCGGCACTGGCCTGCTTTGCGTCGATGAGGACGTTATCGAGATCTTCGACGCCATCAACAAAATTAGGACAGACCTGACCACCTCTCCTGTGTACATCAACTTGTTGGAGGATATCACTGCCTGGGCCGCCGACGCTGACTACTGGCTGTACGATAATGCACCTGACGGTCAATACCTCGCTGATGGAGAGGCCTCCCTCACAGGTGCCAGAGATGCCGTTTTGGCGGTTGGCTCCGCCTTGCCCGCCTTTACCTGGTCCGAGGGCATTGCTTTGGCTTGCGAAGCCAACGCTGCTGACTACAAGATCCGACAGTCGCACATCGGTGTCCCTATTGACTCATCTTCCACCAGTTAGTAAGTTAATGAGCATGGAGAATGGTCCGAAGGTCTCGTTGATCTTAAGGTCGATATTACTGCTGCTTTGTTGTCCGCTAATGACGTTGCACAATTCTTGCTCATCAACGACGGAGACGCAGAGCACCTAATTAGGAATGCTATCCTGAGCGATTAGTTCACCCAGATTGCATTGTCCAGAACTGCGAGTAATGATGCCACGAAATTCTTCATCAACGTCATTTTAGTTGAAGAATACACCAATAACAGCGATGTCGAATGGTGCCAAGTTTACCGTGACTTCGGCGAAAACTACTGCATTCCCACCGACATGGAAGAGAACATTTTCATCTACCAAAACGCCATTCGCATGGCCCCCGATGAGTGGGACGATGTCTACGCTGATATCCGCGCCGCTTTTAGCCCCGCAAACCAGGATGACACCCTTCTCTGCATCTATGACTTTAACGGCGACGGCGTCGCTGAAAACCGTGAGTTCAAATCCGGTTACAAATACGTTCGCGAATCCTTGGCTGATGCCAGCGCGAAGAGTATTATCCTGCCACTAAAATGGATGCCCGGACTCTACTTGTCTTCTCAGCTTCACGTTTAAGATGTTGCCAGTCTTGATGAAATTACCGAAACCGGAACTGACGCTTCGACTCCCTCGAGCAGAGCCGGCATCTATGGTCTAGGTGGTGTTTACGAATCTATTGCGCTCGGAGACTTCACCGCGCAACAGATCGTTATTACTCTGATCATTGGTGACGAAGATTCCGGAGCCGCCCGTGCCAGAATCTACGACGAGACCCTTACCCACGTTGGAATTGCATACGGTGATTCGTCCGTGTTTGGCAAGGTCACCGTGTTCGACTACGCTAAGGAAGCGGAATACTACACCAACGAGCCATATGCTAGCTGCACAGAAGAAGAAGTTATTGTGGACATTGTTTACATCGGTGGTGCTATGAGCGGAGTTGCCCTCAGCATGCTTACCCTCGGCGCCCTTGCTACGATTATGAACTGAGGAGTGAGC
The DNA here is from genome assembly GCA_964553485.1 of uncultured Comamonadaceae bacterium. GTDB lineage: Bacteria > Bacteroidota > Bacteroidia > Flavobacteriales_D > Sanyastnellaceae > CAZKMC01. The sequence goes on along the minus strand of CAZKMC010000367.1, from coordinate 1,187 downwards.
TGAGTGGAAGTTCACCTTTAAGTTCTGCCATTTGTTCCCTCAAGTAAGTCTTTCTTTAATTTCTGAACTAACTAGCAGAGTTTTTGCGGAGATGCTTATGATGTTTTTTAGTTGATGTCAGCCGGATGGATGTTTGCAAAGATGGAAGCTTAGTTTAGTGAATATTTTTGTAAATAATTAAGTCAACTATGAGCGCCCTCGCCCCTTGTGAAAACAGAGCGCGAGGACCAGTATTCTATCCTATTCGAACTAAATTTATTTGCAAACGCACGCTATCATTTCAAACTATTTCCATTATCATACATTCATTACTATATAATACCTATCAACAAACAATGGCATCCCATCCCATGCCCCCTACCTTCACATCTTCGCGTTACACTCCATAACTCATAATTCCCACTTAAATTATGCGCCCATCTGTCTAATCAACACACCTCCCCTTTTTCCAAAACAAGATCAAATCCCTACTTCACAATGCACAATTCACATTCAAATTTACGAATTGCAAGTGGTGATTCTCAAAACACAATTGCAAAATAAGCACTGTCCCATTGTTTGTTTGTGACACCCTTCCAATTTAAACTAGCGTAACGCGCACACGAGATACAAAATTTAGATTGAAATTTATCCAGGGAACCGCATCTATCACTTAACCTAAAACACTGTCTCTCACAGCACTACGCATTACAACGCAAGCATCAAAGTCACTTTTGCCAAACGAGCTCATTCAGTGCCTCAGCTTAGCGTGAATTAGCTTAGTGTCTTATGCCACAATCAGATGGTACCTGTTCGTCGTCGTCCCCTTGAATCTCATTACGGTAACCAGCCCCTATCCCTCAATATACTTTCTTCGCATAGTAGTCTTCCTAAGTTATCTTTAGCTTTGGACTAGTTTTGCCTTTTTAAATGGTTTAGATTTCTTGGTTACCCTGTAACTTGCTGCTACATGCTTATCTCTCAACCCTCAGATTTCTGTGTAAGAAACCAGTCTGTATTCCAGCACCAGCGATCAAAATATAGGTAGCTAGGTAGGTAGGTATCAACGTATTCTTTTATCACAGCCCAGTTGCAATCTTTGGCTTCTTATTTCCAGTACCCTTGGTCTTGAGCACGCAAACATCATTCATTCATTCATTCATTCATTAATCCATTCATTCATTCATTGGGGTTTTGGGGTTTTGGGG
>CAZKMC010000366.1:0-2742 GCA_964553485.1 uncultured Comamonadaceae bacterium | reverse complement strand
TTGAAATGAGTATGCACCCTGACCAGGGACTTATTTTAGCTGAAAACGGAAAGCTTTATCATAGCGGTATTGTCGTCAACTACGAGGAATCTACAGATTCTTTATATCATATTCGGGTACTTAAAAGCGCCAATGCATCTTCCTATATGAAAGCAAATATAAGGGCAGCACACATTCATTTTCCGTGCAAACTCGAAGGTAAAGCCTTGACTTTTGCCAGTGGTTTTACCTTCCCAGCTGAGGACCGCATGCGTGACCAAGAGGTGGAGATAGTCATCATGGTTCCTACAGGAAAAACGGTTTTCTGGAAAGACCAAGTTGTGTATCCGTATGTTTCTGAATTATCGCCTGATCAAGCTTCTAACAGAGCCTATGTACATGGCGACGGTCAGTACTCAGCGTGGTAACGAACGATCGCCCTTTCTTATTTGTTGGGCGTCTAGCCAATAGATGAGTTTGAAAGAAAAGCTGTTCAGGGCATTGGTTTGCAAGGTACTCGAAAGGTCTTGCCAGTAGGCAACTTCTATAGCATCGTTACTTGCAAAAACGGAGTTTTTCCATACGATATTGATTTCACTACCTGGCATAAATACCCAACGGTAAACAAGATCAATAGTAAAGGCATTGTAGTTAATATCATAGGCTGATTTACCCTCATTGGTGAGCCCATTGAAGTCGGGCAGCAAAGACAAGCTTCCATCGGTTTGTAGCAGCCCAAACTCCTCGTATTGAAGTGCGGAGCGGTAATGCCTGAGGCGTAAACTCAAGGACATTCTGTTGGTCATGATGTAATCTAGAGAGATGGCCTGAACAGTGGTATTGCGGTTTCTTTTGCCGAATAGGATGCCTTGATAACTCATGGCAGGTGTGGCAAAAGGAATGGCATAACCCAAGTTGTTGTACTGGAGTTCTTTTTCAAAAGAGTAAATAATAAATAAGGCGTCTGAAAGCCTTATACGAGGGCCAAAGTTATAAGCGTATTGCTTCCAAGGGTTGCCAATGTATTCCACAAAGCTTCCACCTGCATCTAGGGCTATTTTTCGTTGGTAATTTGTAGAAAACCACGTATTCACAAAGTAAAATTGAGGGATGGTAAATACTGCACCGTCGGTTCTTGGTTCAAAGTAGTCTTTTGATGGGCGCAGCGTTGCGCCACCGTTCCCGCCAAAAGCGTTGAATTTCTTTGTAACCGTAAAGAAATTCAGACTCGTCATATTGCTTGTGAATACATTGGGCTCGTATAAATAAGCTTGTGAAAAAGCGGCATTGACGCTCCATTTCATGAGTTTATCCCACTTTGGTGCAAACTCGCGATAAGCTATATTTGCATCAAAGACTTTACGGTTATTGTTGTAGTTAAAACCGAGGTCGTTGGGGTCGTAGGTATCGGACTCTTCTAGGTAACCAATGCCTCCGATAAGCGCTCCGCGTTGCTTTTGAATATTTAAACTCATGTTGTGTCCAAGTGTGCTATTCGCATCTAACTGGGCAGATAAAATCCCTTTACCGTTGATATTATAATTGTTGTCTTTGGAGTTGACATTACAATTAAACGCCGAGACATTGGCGTCATAAAAAGAACCAGAGCGCCAAACATTTGTGTTGGTAAAGGTAACGGAGGAGTTATTTTTGAGGTTTTGATCAAATACAACCACATTATAATTTGTCAGCGGTGAAATAAGAACTGCTCGCCTGGTTTCGTCTAGGGTAGAAACAGCGGTTCCAATTTGTTCGGCATTTACTGCATTGAATACGCCGATACCTAAACCTTTGCTATTGCGACCTGAAATCTTTGAGGCATTATATAGTTGAGACGACCCGGGGGCATTTTCGAGGTATTCGTTTGGCTGAAGCATGGTTTGGGTGACCTTATATGGCGCTTGGATGCCAATTCGGCGGCTGTAGAAGATGCCCGCTTTATTGAAAAGCTCCATTCCTTCCGTAAAAAATTGACGGTTTTCATTGAATTGAACCTCGAATGGGCTCAGATTGAGGACTTGTTGGTCAAAAACTACTTGACCAAAATCAGGAACAAGCGTGACGTCGAGGGTAAATGCTTCATTGATACCATATTTGATATCCATGCCGCCATTAAATGAGCGCAAAAGGCTTTTGGAGCCATCTGCGTTGCGCACTTCATCAGCGTAGGCTGAAACGTAGGGGATAATTGCCAATCGAAGCGGGGGTGAAATATTTTTGATATTGGTGATGTCTCCGCTCTCTAACAACATATTTTCTAGGTCGGGGTTAACAGCCACCCAAGAAGATTCTTCTCGGTTTCTGGCAATTTGCCTTCCGAAATTGACCCCCCAATCTTGGACTTCTTTCTGCGGAAAACGCAGTGCAGAATAGGGAATACGAATTTCTGCTACCCAGCCATTTTCAACGATCTGAACAGCGCTATGCCAAACTAAATTAAGCTTATCGTTGTAATCGTTTGCCGCAATCTTGGCATCTAACTGAACGCCTTTGCTGGTCAGACCAAAATAAAATCCATTCTGGTTATCGTTATAGGTATCCAAGAAAATTCCGATGATGTCACAATTAGGATGGTAGTCGTCTCTGAGGGAGAGCACCTTTGAAATCGAATCAGGTGGGTCTTGACAAAAAATGCCAAAATAGACGGCATCTTGATCGTAGAGTAATTGTACACTGGTTAAGCTTTTTGATGGTTTTCCTGGCTCCGGTTTGATTTGTATGAATGGAGCAGTAAGGTTTGTGCTTGTCCAAGAGGATTCATTC
>CAZKMC010000365.1:0-2753 GCA_964553485.1 uncultured Comamonadaceae bacterium | reverse complement strand
CGGTTAGTATATCAATCGGTTCACTTTTTTGGAACAGATCGTAAATGGCAGAATATATTTTCTTGTGTGCATCCTTGTAGAAAGAATCTGGTTTCAACACATCAATAATGGTATTGACTGCGCTCTGTTCCAGCATCATTGCCCCTAATACTGCCTCTTCCAGATCAATTGCCTGAGGAGGCAATTTACCCTGTTCAAGTCCATTATTCTGGAGGATTTGACGGGTTGACTGGATACGCTCCATACGTGTGGTTTGAAAATCTTTTTCACTCATATCGATGGCAAAGATAATAGGAGAAAGGACTTGCAAGTTCAGTAATTTATTGAAGGATATTAACGCTCTGTCCCCATCGTTATTCACAATCTCCTTTTTATCAGGTAAACTGGGGAAAAGAAGATATTACCTTTGAGATATGAAAATGGTAGGGCGTTGTTATTGGCTATTCTTTATTTTTCTGGTGGCATCTGGTTGTCAGAAGGATACAGAAAATGTCCCTCCTCAAATAGAACGAGTGCTTCCTCTTTACAATTCGGTATCCCTATTTTATGAGCAGACACTCGAATGCAATTACACCATTTCAGACAATGATGCACTTGCAAGCTATCAGGCATTTTTAAAAAATGAATCGGGGCAAATTGTCTTCAGTAAGGGGGGAGCCTTGTCTGGAAACTCTTCATCTGTGAGCTTTATCATTCATCATGATGACCCTCATTGGGCCAGTGGGAATTACACCTTAAGCTTTCAGTTAGAAGATGCCGCCGGGAATACCGCTTCTAACTTTCTCCAGATTCAATTGAGCGAGGCTCCTCTTGAGTTACTCAACATCTTTTTGATCACTGATGACCCAGGCCAATCCTCTTCCATTTACGGATTTTCATCTGATGGAAATAATGAACTACTGGCTTCAGTCAACCATGATATAGCGGCCTCACTTGCTGGATCCTGGTACAGTGATTTAGTTCTTGGGGGAGATCAACTTGCTGAATTAAGCTTTTTGTCGGCAGACAACTTCTCAACGCTCAATCAATATTCAGAACAAAACCCATTAGGCGGAAGCTTTATAAGCGACATCATCTTTGACGCAGATGATCTCGATTATTATGTGTCAACATTTGACCAACAAATATCCAGGTACGGAGCAGGTGGAAATCTTGAGTTTACTTTTCAAGTGAATTCTAGTTTTCGTCCAACGGAACTAGCCGTTTGGGAGAACCTTATCATTGCCATTACAGACCCTATTAATAACGGCGATCAAACCTTTAATCTCTATTTCAAAGCTAGTGGAACACTGAATCTAAGCCTCACACTTGACTTTGAAGTTGTTGAATTACAAATCTGGGAAGATTATGTGGTATTGTTCGGAAATGATGCACAAAACAATCCCAAATTGACCCTATTCGACCTTGAAAGCCAGAGCTTATTTGAACCCGGGTGGTTAGTGGGAAGTGAAGAAATTCTGGCGGCTAATTATCTGGAGGACAATTGGTTTGCTATAGCCCACGGCAATGGCATCTACTTGCACAACTTCTCCAACGGCTCCTTTTTTGACGGCTCAACAAATGGAGTCAGCGCAAGCAGATTGGCCTACGATCCACTTTCCTCTCTTGTTTATGGATTGGCAGGAAACCAATTATATCAGATCAATTTAGCAGGGGGAAACGTGGTAAATTCATTTCCTATTCCTGGAGGAACTCAAGAAGTCTGTCTGCTGTTCAACAAATGATTAATTATAGAGAAGCGGCATTGTCCACACTCCTCTTCCAAAAGTACCTACATAGAGTTGTCTTTGTACTTGATTGATGTCCATGCTCTTGATGTAGGTGCCAGGAAGTCCCTTGATTAGTGTCCATTCACTTTCTCTCTTATTCCTTGTATATACTCCGTGATTTGTCCCAAGGTAAAGCCGCTCATTATCTAGCGCGTCTAATACAATGGATTCAGCCACACACCACCCAAGATTGGCAGTTACATCAATAAAGCGTTCGCCATTAAAACGAAAGAGCTTTTGTTCTGGTTCTGCAGATTTGAAACTGATCCAGAACTGATTTGATTTATCCGCATCAATTACAAGGTCACTTATCCATCCTGCTTTTGGCAATGCTGGTAGTCTCTCCCAAACAACATCTTCTGCACGCTCTGCGAGGGCATTCAGGGTGCGATAGAGATGTACATCAGTTTTTTGTGCTCCCAACCCATAGGCATAGACCGTTCCTCGGTGCGAAGCACTAACAAAAACCCTGTAAATAGTCTGAACACCATCTTCTAACTGTTTGACATCAAGAATACTCTCCCATTTTTGACCTTTATTCATTGAGCGCACGAGTTTATCACCGGCACAAAAAAGGACCTCCGGCTGCTGGGGACACATGCGAAACCAAGTATGCCACTCTGTGCGGGTAATTCCACTTCCGGCGGCATTATCGAAGGTCTTTCCGCCGTCATCTGAGCGATTAAGGTGACCATTCTGCTTGGATACATACATGGTGTTTGGGTTGGCAGGATCAATGGCCGTTTGAAAACCATCTCCCCACGACACGTGCGACCACTTGCCCTTTTTGAGCAAATTTCCACCAGTATCATAGGCGCCATAGAGCACAATGGTATCTTCAGTTTGGGCCACGGACAGTCCAAAAATATTTGCCGCACCAATTCCTGAATCTCTTGGCTTCCAGGTATCTCCGCCGTCCATACTGATTGACACACCGCCGTCATGTGCTGCCCAAATTGTCTTTCCATCCTGGTCAAAAAGCAG
>CAZKMC010000364.1:0-2763 GCA_964553485.1 uncultured Comamonadaceae bacterium | reverse complement strand
TGGGAATGACGATATCATCTTGCTAGATGGATCTAATAACCTTAAAATTATCTACCAAACTGCTGATGGATTTGAAGAAGTGGTTTACGGACAAGTTTCCGGTGCGGGCCAGTGGGGTATGACCATTGGTGATTGCAACAATGACGGCCACAATGATGTGTTTTGTGGAGGTGCTTATGACGGAGTTCACCTAATTAAGATTGATGCCCCTGGTGTTTTTGAGCAAGTAGAGCTGCCAAACGGATCTATGTTTATGCAAGCTTGCAACATGGCGGATATTGACAACGACGGTTGGTTGGATATTTTTGCTTGTCACGATGATGGAACTTCGCGTATGTGGCGCAATGATCAGATAGGACAGTTGGTGAATAACGCAGCACTTATTGATTTGGAAAGTTATGACCACCCTAATTACCTAGATACAGACCACAGTGGAAACTATGGAACAGTTTGGACTGACTTTGATGACGATGGAGATTTGGATTTGTTCCTGGCTAAGTGCCGACAGTTTGTAAGTGATCCACAAGACCCAAGACGTATCAACCAGTTGTGGATCAATGATGGAAACAATAACTACACCGAGGCTGCAGCTGAGCGTGGTTTGGTTTTCTTTGAGCAAAGTTGGACTGGCGATTTTGCCGATATCGACAACGACGGAGATTTGGATTGCCTAGTAACAAATCATAGCACCACTTTAAAAATGATGCAGAATGATGGATATGGTTATTTCACAGATGTGACAGAGGCATCCGGACTTGATTTCGAAGGATTCTTCCTTCAGGCTAAGTTGGAAGATCTCGATAATGATGGTTATGTGGATTTACTTTTTTCTGGGGGAGTTCATGGGTATTACCACAACAATGGGGATGGTTCATTTAGTGAAATGACAGGGACTTTTCCAAATGGAGATACCATGCACTCTTTCTCAATTGGGGATTTGAACAAGGACGGATTTTTGGATGTATATGCGAGCTACGGAAATGTATATATAGGTTCGGATAGCAACAATGAAGACATTTTTTGGACCAACAACACCAATGATAATAACTGGATCTCTTTCGATTTGGAAGGAATTTTTTCAAACAAGAATGCAGTTGGAGCCAAAGTAAAGATCTACGGCGATTGGGGTGTTCAAGTGAGAGAAGTAAGAGCTGGAGAAAGCTATGGCATCAATAACTCGTTCCATTGCCATTTCGGATTGGGATCGGCTACTTCAGTGGATATGGTTGAGATTGCTTGGCCGGCTGGAACTACCACTACTATCGAGAATCCAGACATCAACACTTTTCATGGCGTTGTAGAAGCTCCATGTCAAATCAATGACGTAGCAATCACTGCAAATGGCTCTACTTCACTTTGCCCAGGAGAAAGTGTCATGATCGATGGACCAGAAGGCTTAATTTATGACTGGTCAAACGGAGCAGAAACACAGTCGATCGAAGTAACTGAATCTGGCAACTATAGTTTGATCGTATACAACACAGACGGGTGTGCTGGGGTGAGTAATTCAATTACGATAAATGTTATTACACCTTCTGTGCCTACAATCGAAGTCTCTGGAGAACTTGAGCTTTGCGAAGGTGAAAGCACTACACTTATTGCGTCTAACGGAACTTCTTTCTCTTGGTCTTCCGGTGAGGACACGCAGAGCATCACAGTTGATGAAAGCGGTGAGTTTTCTGTCAACGTAGTTGATCAATGTGAATCTGCTTTATCTTCAGATGTAGTGATAATAAACTTCTATGAAGTGCCTGCTACGCCGGTCATCGCAGATGTTTCTATTGATAACCCAGGAGTAGCAACATTCACGGGAACAAGCGAAACTTTAGTTTGGTATGATTCAGAAATTTCTACAGTGCCATTGGCAGAAGGAGCCGTTTTTGAAACTCCTTTCCTTGAGAGCAGCACCATTTTCTGGGTAGAAGATGTACTGGAACATGGAGGTGAACTCTCAATGGGTGGACGATTCGACAATGACGGCGATGGACAGTACCATGATAGTAATGGATTCTGGTTGGTGTTTGACGCCTTTGAAGACATGGTTGTAACCTCAGTTAAAGTTTTTGCAAACGGCGCTGGATCTAGAAGTATAGCTGTAGTCGATAACCTCGGAAACACAGTTGCTGAAGGTGCATTTGAAGTTCCAGACGGAGAGTCTCGAGTTGAATTGAATTTTGAAGTTCCAGCGGGAACTGGATATGGTTTACGTGCTATTTCAAATGACCCGCAGCTATGGAGAAATGCCCCCACCGCTGAAATGGCGTACCCTTATGGACTTGGAGATCTTGGAGCTATCGTAAGCAGTTCAGTTACAGGAAACAATACATACAACTATTACTACTTCTTCTATGATTGGGAAGTTAGTACATCAATTACAGCTTGTGCAAGTGAGCGTATCATGGTAACTGCTACGGTAGTTGGTATTGACGAAATCGCAGAATTGAATGGACTAAAGGTGTATCCTAATCCAGCTAATAGCGTTTTGAATATCCAATTGGATATGGCTGTTGCAGAGCAAGTGAATATTGAAATCGTAAACCTTCTTGGCAAAACAGTTGAGAAAGTTCAGATTTCAACTAACTCTGGACAGAACAACCTTGAGTTGAACGTTTCCAATTTAGCTGCTGGTGTCTACCAGTTGAATGCTATTATCAATGGCAAGCGTGCCACAACAACATTGGTTGTAGAGAAGTAAAAAAAATATGTAACCGCACTATTAAAGGCCACCGAATTTCGGTGGCCTTTTTGTTTCTTTGCCAGGCC
>CAZKMC010000363.1:0-2768 GCA_964553485.1 uncultured Comamonadaceae bacterium | reverse complement strand
CACCTACTTCCTTTGTAAGCGCAGTAACAGTACCAGATTGAGGAGCAATTAAAGTGGTTCTTTTTAAGTTGTCTACGGCTTCATTGCGAGAAGCTTGTGCACTTCGAATAGCAAATTCTGCACTATTGATACCTTCTTCTGCAGCAATCACATCTGCTTTTGCAATTTCGAAAGCAGATGTTGCCTGATCGAATTCTGCTTGAGAAATAACTCCCTCTTCATGCAGTTTTTTGTTTCGTTTAAAGCTTTGATCAGCAGCAATGAATTGGGCTTCTGCTTGGGCTTTTCGTGCTTTAGAACTTGCTAGATTAGAGCGAGCAGTATTTAGTGCCGCATCTGTACGATTCAAAGCTGAATTGTAAATGTCTGGATTGATTCTTACCAGCAAGTCTCCTTGTTGCACTATGTCTCCTTCTTTGACTGGCAGTTCTACAATCTGGCCACTCACTTCAGCAGTGATTTTCACCTCGATTTCTGGTTGAATTTTCCCACTTGCAGAAACAGTTTCAACAATTCTTCTGATAAGGGGTTTTTCTACTTCTACTTCCGCTCGGTCTCCATTTTTTCTGAAGATGGCAGCAAGAACGATTCCCAAAACAACAACTCCGGCCAGAATTAGGATGATTTTAGTTGTGCGGCTCATTAACGGAAAGTTATAGGGTTTCCTTTATAAAATTCAAGGACTTTGGATCTAAAGAGATAGTCATATTTATTGCGAATTAAATTAGCTCTGGCATTATCCAATCGCACTCTTGCAGTGGTATAATCTACAATATTTGAAGCGCCTTGCTCGTATCGTATTTCAGCATAATTGAAAGCTAACTCTGCGGCTCTTACACTTTGTTCTCCTGCGAGATAGTTGTTGTATGCAGCACGCGCATCGGCAAAAGCTCTTTCAACATCTTGTTCAAGTTGTTGTTTAGCCAGTTCTAAAGCATACTCTTGGTTCTTCAGCGAGATTTCTGAACGTGCTACATTGCTTCTGGTGCTGAACCCGTTGAAAATAGGGATGCTTAAACTGAAAAACAAACTTTGGTTGATGTTGTCATTGAACTGATCAAGGAATGGTTTCGTCTCAAAATCAGAGTAACTGAAGATAGGCGTTAGTACAGGGTCTAGACTTCCTTCTACATAGCCGATGTACTCATCTCCAAGATATTGAATGTCACCAACTGGAACTACGGCGGCTCCTGAGTATCCTGTTCCATAGGAGTAGCTGGCACTAAGGCGTGGCGAATAACCGCCCTTAGAAATACTAAGGCCTGCCTTGGCCGCCTCTAGACTAGCCTCTGCGGCCTTGATTTCGGGGAGGTTTCTGAGCGCGCTTTCTACAGTTGTAGCAGCATCTGCTGATAGAGTTATTTGCTCTAATTCAGATAAATCGGGCGTTGATACTTGGAAATTTGCGGCTTCTTCACCATTTAGTTGCAATTGTTGTGTGATTGTTAGCCTTGCGATTAGTAGACTGTTTTCCGTACTGATAACCGTTGCATGGTCACTTGCTTGTTGTGCTTCGATTTCAAGTAGGTTTCCTTGGGGCAATGCTCCGGCGTTTACCATTTTTCGAATACGATCTACCTGCTGATCAGTAGCACTTAAATTCGATTGTGCAATGGCAAGAAATTCTTTATTGAAAAGGACGTTGAGGTATGCATTGGCAATGTTCAACGCCATGTCATTTCTCATTTTCTCAAGAGATGCCAAGGAGGCGTTCAAATTATATAGACTTTGCTTGTATTGATTTTGATTCTGGAAGCCATTGAAAAGAATGACTCCAGTGCTTAATCCGAAACTATTGCTTTGAATTCGCTCTGTTGCAAATGAATTCGTGAAGGGGTCAATGGTTTGCCCCCAATTATAACCGTGTGAAGCACTACCATTCAGACTTGGAAGAAAGCTTCCAAAGCTTTGTTCTTTGTTGATTTCAGATATTTCAACATTTAGTGCACTTTGTTTAATTTGAATGTTGTGCTGAAAAGCGTGGTCTATGCAACCCTGAAGAGACCATTCTTCCTGGGCGTTTGATTGAATGATAACAAACAGCAAAGGGAGAAAAATAAATTTTGGCAAATGCGTCATGTCCAATGTTTGCACAAACTTAATTAAAAGGACTCCAAGGTGCCTCGGCTTTGGACAAAACTATGTTAAACGCACCTCAGAGAGGATAAATGGATAAGGGGAATCGGGGGGTGAAAATGAGTGGGCAATAAAATAGCCGCACTTGAGGTGCAGCTATTAAACATCATTTTGAGGAGAGATTACATTTCTACGATCTCAATTTCAATTCTTCTATTGGCTTCACTTTGCCAATCAGGTACAGGATTGGGATAAATCATTTCTTCGTTTCCGGCCCCTTTGGCTTTCAAACGACCCTTGTCAATCCCACTTTCCACAAGATAGTCAACAACCGCTTTTGAACGCATCAGGCTAGCTTCTTTATAGAAGTTCTTGGAGTACAATCGATCAGGTCCATTTACATGACCTATGATGTTGACTTTTAATTCTGGATTAGTAATGAGGAAATTGATCAACTCATCTAATGCAGGTTTCGATTTGGAGTGAATTTTAGTCTTATCTCCAAGAAAAGTAATATCCTGAATGTCTGTTTTAAGACCAATTCGCAAAGGAACTAACTGTACAGATTGTTCATGTATTTTCTTTTCGTCTGGCCAAAATTTTTCAGAATAAAGCATGTAACCAGGTTGAACGCATGAAATGGAATACAATCTATAATAACGGATATCAAATACGGTATCCGTTATTGCTTC
>CAZKMC010000362.1:0-2774 GCA_964553485.1 uncultured Comamonadaceae bacterium | reverse complement strand
GCAGAGAGCGGAGTAGCTACATTCAGAGGTGCAGGCGGACTTTGGGAAGGTCATCGGATTGAAGACGTGGCCAGTCCGGAAGGATGGGAAAAAGACCCTGAATTGGTGCTGGATTTCTACAACAAAAGACGCCAACAAATGATGGAAGTGAAACCAAATAGGGGACATGTAATTCTTGCTGAATTGGAGGAACATTTTGACGTTCAAGTGATTACGCAAAATATTGATGATTTGCATGAACAAGCGGGGTCCAGCAATGTCCTTCATCTTCATGGTGAGATCAAAAAAGTACGTTCCACCGGGGAGGCAGAGGAGATTTTTGAATTGGGCGGTTGGCAATTGAACCTGGGCGACATGTGCCCCAGAGGTCATCAGCTGCGCCCGCACATTGTCTGGTTTGGGGAGTCTGTTCCCATGATAGAGCCCGCCATGCATCTATGTGCTGAAGCTGATTTATTCCTTGTGATTGGAACATCATTGGTTGTTTACCCTGCATCTGGATTGATACATTATGTGCAAGGTGGAGCTCCCAAATTTGTGGTGGACCCCAATCAACCCGCCGTGAGTGGAGTTCAAAACCTGAGATTTTTGTCGGAACCAGCCACGACGGGAATGGAAAAGTTGAAAATAATTTTATTGGAGGAGGGGCTCAATTGCTAGTGCCGAAATAAGCAAGGAACACCAATAGGTTTGCGGTAGAAACCACACTGTCTCCGTTGAGGTCCCCTATGATATTCAGGAAATCCAATCCAAAGTCGGGGTCATCATCAAAGAGGTATTTCAGTCCCACGGTTTTCAGAGGAGGTGGCGGCAGATTAAGCACCAACAAAGGCTCAAAATGTGTTACGCCCCAGGTTCTATTCTCATCTGGTGCCCGCGACCCAATTTGATGGATTCCGGCAATCAGCACTGAACCAAAAGAAGCAAGAAAATCTCCAAATTCAACACCTCCGAGGGCATTGATTGGGACAAGAAAGAGGGGGCTTATTTAATTATGCGATTCAATGTAGCTTGAATGATTCGCGGGACTATCAATTGGTATCAGTCCCAATTCGATTTCCTGAACGATCATTTCGATGTACCAATCTTCTCCGTGAGGATCGTAGTTGGATTTAAGATTGTGTCCAAATAAACGAGCCACAGACTGCCACATAAAAGCTGAAAAATTACCTTTCAATTCCTGTATAAGTCCAAAAGAAGTATCACCTGTTTCTCTGTCAATCAACTTGATGAGAATGATGCCTTCTGAAATTGTCATTTTTTTGAGTTCACCTTCAAATTGTGCGTGAAGTGCGGATTCCTTTTCTTTCAAAAACATCTTTTGTTCTCTTTCAGATGAAATTTGGCTTAACTCACGCTCATAATCCTTCATAAGTTCTCCCGCCAAATGAGCATAGGGATAAACTTTAACTACTTTTTCTAAGAGCCTTTTGTTTCTGCGGATTTGCCTTTTAGAAGAGCGCTTTTCTGAGCGAATGATGGCCTCGTTCAATTCTACAATGACTACAGTGTCTTGACCCTCTGTTCTCATTTCATAAATGGAAACAGCGTCTTTCTGCCCAAAGTGAATGAGGGGAATAAAGAACAAAAATGATATGAAAAGAATCCGGCTCACTGTGCATAGAACGTAGCTCTGCTCAATTCATTATATGAGCTCATTCCAATTATAGAAGATACGGAAAATTAATTTCTTGACCCTTTTCGCTTGTTGTACCAATCAGATGTGCTAACGCCAGAAGCTACAATTTGTGCTTTCTTTTCTGGTTGCAACATTTGAGTTGCGAGTAAAGCAGCCAATTGTGCTTCGTCAGCTTCTGAATTCACTAGATACTCCGGCTTAAAATAATCACGAACAAAGTTGGTGTCAAATTTCCCACTTACAAATGCCTCATGATTGATAGCAAACTTGCAAAAGGGCAGGGTAGTAGTCACTCCATTAATGATATAGTCATCAATCGCACGGGTCATTCTTTCTATGGCTTTTTGACGCGTAGCCGCATGTACCACCAATTTCGAAATCATGGGATCATAATAGATAGGGATCTCCATTCCTTCCTCAAAACCATCATCTACGCGCACTCCAGGACCAGAAGGGCGTTTGTACGTTTTTAACGTGCCAATGTCTGGCAAAAAGTTGTTGCTGGGATCCTCGGCATATACACGAACTTCAATACTATGACCATTGATGCTGAGGTCTTCCTGCTTGAACTTGAGCTTTTCACCTCGGGCTACATTGATTTGTTCTCTGACCAAGTCCAAACCTGTAATAAACTCAGTTACAGGATGTTCCACTTGAAGCCGGGTGTTCATTTCTAGGAAGAAGTAATTGAGGTGCTCATCTACCAGAAATTCTACTGTGCCAGCGCCCACATAATTACATGCTCGGGCAACATCTACGGCACTCTCTCCCATTTTTTTCCGAAGTTCAGGAGTCAATATCGAGGATGGAGCTTCTTCTATAACTTTCTGGTGTCTGCGTTGAATGCTGCATTCTCTTTCAAACAAGTACAGCACATTCCCATGCTGGTCAGCCAGGATTTGAATTTCAATGTGTCTAGGAGAAGTAACAAAGCGTTCAATGAAAACCGCTCCATCTCCAAAAGCATTCACCGCCTCGCTCACTGCTCTATCCATTTGAGAAATGAAGTCTTCTTCTCGCTCAACTATGCGCATTCCTTTTCCGCCGCCGCCAGCGCTCGCTTTGATCAAGACTGGGAAGCCAATTTCTTTGGCAGTTTGAAGAGAGGCTTGCACATCTTCAATGGCTTTATCGG
>CAZKMC010000361.1:0-2786 GCA_964553485.1 uncultured Comamonadaceae bacterium | reverse complement strand
ATGGACAATTCCAGAAACGGTGCTACCATCTTCATGAATCAAGCTATTTGCCGGGACAGTTATTACAGAACCATTTATGGCGTTCAGCACAGATTCTACAGATGCATTGATCTCAAAGTTCTGGGTCAGAGGAGATTTCGAATCCATGTATGACGAAAGAGAGCTGTAGGTAACCGGTTGTGGGTCAGGTCCACTGACTACTTCGTCGTCTTTCTTGCATCCAAAAACGAACATTGAAATTGTCAACACACTTACTAAAACTACTTTTATCGAGGCAGAGAATATTTTCATGGCTTTGGTATTTAAGTTCAATCAATTGATGTCATGATGTTCACAAAAGTTGCCAAGGCTGTTTCTTTTTAGCTCCTATTCAAACCAGCTCCAGGACAATTTTGAATGGACGATCCTGAGTGGACTTCATTCATTGCCGCATCCTAGCAGTCATGGTTGTTGTCTTTTTTACAACTGATAATCGCAATGCTGAGGATTTCAATGATCAAAAGGAAAAGAGAAAATTTGAACATGGTTTTGAATCAAGATTCGATAAAACCAAGAATTTCTATTTCATTATTTGAGCAGGCCAATGGCCATTTGTATGATTTTTTGAATCTCTTTTAATGGGAGGTCTTTGGAAGGGTCTACTCTGTATATTTTCATGCGTTTTCTATCTCCCGCCTCTAGTTTTGGGTGATCCAATTTATTTCCATCAACTATAAGGATATAAGGCTCTCTTGTCTTCTTGTCTTTCCACAAATAACAAATCAGTTTCTTCCCAAATGCAAAACACGGAGCGCCATATTTAAGAGTCTCGTTCATTGAAGGGTCTACTCGAAGAATGATTTCTCTCAGGGCCAACAAACAACTCTGAATTGGCTCATCTTGTTTTTCGTAGAAGGAGGCTGTTGGGTGCATCTAGTGATAAAATGAGTTTTAAGATCCTGACTTGAAATTCGGAAATATTTTAGTAAATCTTACAGGCAAAGCAGATTCGATGTTCATCGAGACGTTGGTTTCTGGATGGATAAACTGGATAACAGATGCATGCAGATACAGTCCTTTTCCTTTTAGCTCTAAGCCGTGGAATGCATACTCACTATCTCCTAGGATTGGATGCCCTATTCCAGACAAATGTTTTCTGAGTTGATGTCTTCTGCCGGTGGATGGAGTTAACTTGAGCAAACTCAACCAGCCAAACCTTGATGAAGGAACAGCATCCAATACTTCATATCCTGAACTGGCTGGTTTTTCATCAACTGGCAAATTAATCTCTTCGCTTCCACTCATTTTTCCGATCACTACGGCTAAGTAGGTTTTCACAACTTGTTTTTCCTCGAACAGGCGATTCAATTCGCGGATGGCGCTCTTGGTCTTGCCCACCAGCAAGACACCCGTTGTGGGGAAATCCAAACGATGCACGGGTTGTGGAATTGCTGCGTCAGGCAGACTGCTGAACGAAAGGTTTTGAGCCAGTGCATTGGTTATGGTCTTGAATTTATTCCCACTCACTTCGATGCCTGCTGGCTTGTGAATTGCCGCAAGGTATTCATCCTCATACAGGACTTTCAGCGTCAGATCAAATTGCTTGACTGGCGTAGTTGTTTCCTGATCACGAAGTTCAATCAACTCTCCTCCATGAATCAATGTAGCTGTGCTCGCCAATTGATTATCGACGGAAACAAGCCCCTTTTTCAATATATTTTTCCACGCTGACCTTGTAGGAGCCTGAGCAAATATCCCCACTCCATATTCTTGTAGACGAATTGGAAAGGACTGTGGGCGGGCGGTATGTGAATTTAGCCGAGTGATAGTTTTATCAAAGATAATATCAAACAGTCATCACTTGATAGCATACTCAGCTATTTGGGCGGAAGGTCTATAATGTCTCAAACTTCACCCTCACACATTCCCAACTCAAGACTCAACTCTCATCTTTCTGGTCTGTTGTCATGGTGTGTTTGATTCCAGACAATTCCCAGGATTACACCTGGTGCTGCGCAAATGGGATTCCCATGGCCACTCCAAATCCCGCATGCCCTTTGCTTGCGCCAATGATTGCTCCTCCAATGATACCCATTGAAACACCAACTGCTAAGCAGACTCCGATGATTGTTGTTCCTTTCATTTAACTAGATCAGAGCGTATAATACGTATAATCCCAATAATTGGAAAAGAAAAAGGTGTCACCAATGGCACAACTACTTTATATAGATCACTTCAATCTTATTGTCAACAGAACGTTGAATAGGGAAGCGTTTACTTCCTTTTCCCATAACGTTTTTCGCCACCAGCTTTAGGAGTTCCGGTGCCTGATTTTGACCCACCACCTGGTTTGCGACCTCGTCCACCAGAAGAATTTTCAGAACGGCCACCTCCTCCGCCACCGGACTTCTTGCGATTAGTAAAAAATTCTTGCTTAGCGCGGTTCTTTTCTTTGGAAACTTCTTTTCGTTGCTTATCAGACATTGGCACATCTGTCTGTGGGTATGGGTTATCTTGTGCGCGTGGAACTTTATTGCGAATCAAATCCTCAATGTCGCGCATGAATGTATTTTCTTCTGGCTCACAGATAGAAATTGCTGTTCCCTCCTCACCGGCTCTACCACTACGTCCAATTCGATGCACGTAGGTTTCAGCTACATTCGGAATGTCATAGTTGATGACGTGCTTGAGTTTGTCTATATCGATTCCTCTAGCAGCAATATCTGTAGCTACCAGCACACGAACTGCTTTTTCTTTGAAAGCACTCAAGGCTTTTTGTCGAGCGTTCTGTGCTTTATTCCCGTGGA
>CAZKMC010000360.1:0-2790 GCA_964553485.1 uncultured Comamonadaceae bacterium | reverse complement strand
TGCGGCGATGAAAGTAGAGACTCCTGCAGATATGAAATACTTTTGCATTTCAGAGTCGACGGCTTATTACTTGCAGAAATATGTGGTGTATAGAAAACGTAAAATATTTCACGGACAAGCGCGCTTTGCTGATTTGATTGACTTGATCAAAAAGCACAAGCAAGAAACTTTTTTACTCCCTTGTTCAGATCTTCTTAAGGAGTCAATTCCTGAACTTTTGGACTCCACTAAAATTAAATATTCCAAAGCTGTCATGTACCGCACAGTCTGCAGTGATTTATCAGATCTGTCAGATGTGAAATATGACGTATTGGTGTTTTTCAGTCCTTCAGGAATTGAATCACTGTTTAAGAATTTCTCTGATTTTAAGCAGGAAAAAACACGGATAGCGGCTTTTGGCCCTACAACTACTAAAGCGGCAATTGATGCCGGACTTCGAATTGACATTAGTGCCCCAAACCCAAAAGCACCATCAATGTCAATGGCCATTGAAAACTTCATCAACGGTAAGTCCTAAACTCGAAAGCGCAGTATATTTGAAGGTGGACTAACTTGTCCACCTTTTTTTTGCCCAAAAGACCATATGTCAGAATTTTCCTTTCATAGCAGCGAACGCCTCAAACACCGCAAGTTGATTGAGCACGCCTTTGCTCAAGGAAAAACTATAAAAGCATATCCTATCATTATGGTCTTTCATCTCTCTGCCCTTCCAGAAGATGTTCCCGTGCAAGTTCTTTTCTCTGTGCCTAAAAAAAGATTCAAAAGAGCCGTTGATAGAAACCTCTTGAAAAGGCGTATGCGAGAGGCCTGGCGACTCAACAGACACAACTTCATTGATGTTGATTTCGACCTTTCTCAACAACTTGCTATACTTTTGATTTATACTGGCAAAGAAATTGAACCATATACTCGTATCGAGGAAAAAATAATCCTCGTACTAAGACGTTTGAAAGAAGAACACCTAACTTCAGAATCAAGCCCCACAAGTCCCGAAGAATGAAAAAAAACATACGCCGTTTTACAGCCATCGCTCTGATAGCTACTGCAGGATATTTCTCTCTTGCATTCACTGAAAACTATTTCGAAATTTCTAAAAACCTCGAAATATTTACCTCGCTCTACAAACAGTTGAACATCTATTATGTAGACGAAACAAAACCAGGTGACCTGATGAAAACCAGCATTGACGCCATGTTGAAGTCATTGGACCCTTACACTGTGTATTACCCTGAGTCTAAAATCGAAGACTATAGATTCATGACTACAGGACAATATGGAGGTATCGGTGCGCTTATCAACACCATAGATGGAGAGGTAACAATTACTGAACCCTATGAAGGCTTTGCTGCGCACAAGGCAGGATTGAAAGCCGGAGACATCATCAAACAAATCGATGGAAAAGAAATTTCAGACCTCAATCAAGAAGAGATCAGTTCCTTGCTCAAAGGTCAAGCGGGTACTGACGTTAAATTGGAAATCAAACGCCCAAGTGAAAAAGACAACCTAACGATCTCATTCAAAAGAGAAGAAGTGAAAATTCCAGATGTCCCTTATTACGGCATGTTGGATGAAGAAGTGGGATACATTGCCTTGTCGAGCTTTACCAAAACCGCAAGCCAAGAAGTGCAAGCGGCATTTATGGATCTTCGCGACAAACAAGGGATGAAAAAGCTTGTCTTTGACTTGAGAGGCAATGGCGGTGGACTCTTAAGAGAAGCGATCAACATCGTGAACCTCTTTGTGCCAAAAGGAACTGAAATAGTAAGCACTAAAGGAAAACTGAACGAGTGGAATGAAATGCGATCGGGCTTGAATGAGCCTCTAGACCTCGAAATGCCGCTCATTGTTTTAGTAAACGGATCATCCGCATCTGCTTCTGAGATCGTTTCTGGTGCTTTACAAGATTTAGATCGTGCACTTGTTCTTGGCCAAACAACTTTCGGAAAAGGTTTGGTTCAACAAACAAAGGACCTTGAATACAATGCCAAGCTAAAACTTACTGTAGCAAAGTATTACATCCCAAGTGGCAGATGTATCCAAAAGCTGGATTATAGTCACAGAGATGAATTTGGAAACGTGATCGAAGTGCCAGACAGTCTCATCAAGCCATTCTACACAAAAAACGGCCGACCGGTATTTGATGGAAGAGGGGTATATCCAGACGTAGTAGTTGACGATGAAAACCTCAGCAACATTCTCAATGGACTACTCTCTAACCATATCGTCTTCAAATATGCCACGGACTATGCAAGCAGTCATTCTGAAATTGCTAAACCAAATACCTTTGATTTAGGCAATGATGGCTTCTCAGTATTCAAGGAATATGCCGAGGCCAAGCCATTTGAATATGATACGCGAACAGAATACTTGCTCGAAAAACTTAAAGAAACTGCTAAAAATGAGCAGTACTTTGATGATGCAGAGCAAGCATTTGAGAATCTAATGGCGGAAATGGCTCCGAATAAGTCACGTGATCTGCAGAAATTCAGAGACCAGATCGAATTCGTTCTTGAAGAAGAAATTGTGTCCCGATTCTACTATCAAAAAGGTGCGATTGAATATCAATTGGCTCATGACAATTACATCGACAAGGCCAAGCTTGTATTCAATGAGACATACTTCAAGTTGTTGACAGGGCCTGAAGCTAAAAACTGACGCCAGATTCATGATTCAATTTCTGCGAAAGTGGACACCTACCCTTTATCAAATAGGGTTTATTCTACTGGTAGTGATGATGCACTGACTGACTGGCTCGAAAACTAAAAAGACAAGCCAGCTCCGCAATGCTCC
>CAZKMC010000359.1:0-2791 GCA_964553485.1 uncultured Comamonadaceae bacterium | reverse complement strand
AGATGAAAAAATTGGTGTGGTTCAAACTCGGTGGGAACACCTCAACGAATCCTATTCCATCCTCACAGAGCTGCAGGCCTTTGGGCTGGATGCGCACTTTACTGTGGAGCAAAGTGGAAGAAATGCGGGGGGCCACTTCATCAATTTCAACGGTACAGCAGGCGTTTGGAGGAATAGCTGTATCGAAGACGCAGGCGGTTGGCAATCAGATACCATCACGGAAGATCTCGATTTAAGTTACCGTGCGCAACTGAAAGGTTGGCATTTTAAATACTTGGAAGAAGTGGGGTCGCCAGCAGAACTTCCCGCAGAAATGAATGCGCTCAAAAACCAGCAGTTCCGCTGGACCAAAGGTGCAGCAGAGTGTGCGGTGAAGAATTTACCTAAGGTGATTCGCCAAAAAGGATTGGGCTTTAGCACCAAACTCCACGCGATCTTCCATTTGATGAATAGTTTTGTCTTCATCTGTGTGCTGTGTACCGCAGTGCTCAGTTTGCCCTTGCTTATTCTAAAAGCACAGGAAAACAATTACCGCGAGCTCTTCAATCTGGCGTCTATATTTATGTTGTCTTTCGGCATCTTAGCCTACTTCTATTGGGTGAGTCGTCGCCGACAAGAAGACCACAGTTTTCTCACCTTTCTTCGGAAATTTCCGATGTTCCTTTCGGTGTCCATGGGATTGTCCTTGCACAACAGCGTGGCAGTGATCGAAGGGTACATCGGAAGGAAAACGCCTTTTGTACGAACTCCAAAATTTGACATTCAGAAAATGAGTGGTTCTTGGTCCGATAAAAAATACCGGGCAATCAAAGCAAACCCTCTCACCATTGTGGAAGGTCTTTTGGCATTATATTTCGCGGGGGGAATTGTAGTAGCATTGGTTATGAAAGAATACGGCTTCTTGCCATTCCATATAATGCTTACTGTGGGGTTCGGCTATGTCTTTTATTTCTCCATCAAGCACACTCGGGTATAAGTCTTCATCATGAATCCACGTCTGGCCTACATCGGAATATTGTTGCTTTCGTTGGTTGGGTATGTGGGCATGGGATACTTTATTGAGCGCAGTGATTTTGTCTCACTCATCACTTGTTTTTCAGGCCTCTTCCTATTGTATTTTCTGTTCCTTCGGGGCAGGTGTAGCTGGACGTGGAAACAACTGTTCTGGATCGCCATGATCTTGCGTTTTTCCCAGCTTTTTGTCATGCCGCCCTTGTCTGATGATTATCACCGTTTCCTCTTTGACGGGCAAATGATCGTGCAGGGAGAAAATCCCTATTTGATACTTCCTCAAGACTATCAGCCAGTAGAAGACTCCGACTATCTCGAAGAGTTGGTCAAGCAGATGAATTCTCCGAGCTACTTCACCATCTACCCTCCGGTCTCTCAGTTTGTCTTTGCTACGGCCGCTAAGTTATCTGGAGGAAATATACTTTGGGGCGTTGTGGTCCTGAGGCTTATACTGCTTTTATTCGAAGGGATACTGCTTTGGTTACTGCCCAAAATATTGGAAAAGCTTGGTCTCCCCGCACAGCAGATGGCCTGGTATGCCTTAAATCCATTGGTGATCTTAGAAGTGGCCGGAAACCTTCATTTCGAGGCAATGGTACTCACTTTTCTGGCGCTTGCATTCTGGTTTTTTCGCTCAAAAGGGGTGGTGTTGGCGGCAGTGTGTATGGCTCTTGCCATCAGTACAAAATTGCTTCCGGTTATCTTATTTCCACTGCTTTGGAAACCGTTAGGCAGACAACGCTGGAAATTTTATTTGCTCAGCGCGTTGTTCACCTTGATCCTCTTCCTGCCGTTCATGTCCATGGAACTTTGGAATCATTGGTCGCAGAGCCTGGATTTGTTCTTTCGATCTTTTGAGTTCAATGCAAGTGTGTATTATTTGCTTCGCGAGGCAGGGTCATTCTGGTACGGTTATAACCCCATTCAAATGCTAGGACCATTCTTGTCTCTAGTGGCCTTAGTCCTCGTCCTCACTATCTCCTGGAACAAAAAAGTAGCTCCTCTCAATAAGCCTGTATGGGTATACGCAATTTTTCTCTTTTGTGCTACTACGGTGCACCCGTGGTATGTGGTCACCTTGTGCGGGCTTGGGGTGGTTTCCAACCAGCGTTGGATGTATGTGTGGTCAGCACTGATTCCCTTGAGCTATGCGCATTACATAGGAGGAGGCTTTGCAGAGAACTACGTGCTGATCGCTGTGGAATACACGCTCTTACTGCTCTTTATCTTGCTGGAAAGAAGAGGCTCAGTGCGACATTGGTTTTCTAGGGATCTTACTTGATGCCTTTGATCACGTAGTCGAAAATAGGGTTGTTCTGTTCGGTTGCAGGATGAGCAATAGCATGAGTAATGTACTTTGGCTCTCTCAAAATTCCCCGATCCATCATTTCCACAATAGCACCGTAATACTCCGTAGAGGTCTTTCCAATCAACAAGGGTCGAAGGTCTGTGCCAGACTTCCAGAGATTATGGACTTCCTTGAACCCTCTCAAGTAGAGAAAATCCTTGGTCAGTCCACCACCACGATAGATTCTTGTGGTCATGTAAAATGCTTCATTCACATCCATGTGTAAATCGTTCACGCACATGCGGAAGGTGGTTTTGAAATCTGCACCAGACGCAAGCGAATGAGCAGCCAAGACACGAAGTCCTAGTTCTTTCAAACGTTTGAGCGTGATGTTCCCGCTCAGGTATTCAGCCAATACAGCCAAGCCTTCTTGGGTCTTCGTATTCACAGGTAATCCTACGTTGAAAATTTTCAGAGGCTGTAAATTGGAAT
>CAZKMC010000358.1:0-2817 GCA_964553485.1 uncultured Comamonadaceae bacterium | reverse complement strand
CCAACACAATTGCCAAACAATCTAAGAATTTTTAGAAGATGTAAGCAAAATAATGAAACAGATGGTAAATGTACAATCTACGCGCTTGGAGATAATATTGTCTGGGGCAATCCCACACTTTATAAGGAATTAACTGGAACAAAATAAAGACCAGATTCAATGCATAGTGGGCTTGGGCTGCCTACCTTTTGGAAAGGCTCAATTTCCCAAAGTTTCTGATTATGCGGACCACGTGGACACAGTTCGTTTTTTGGTGGAACTGCAATAATTGAATCAATTAGTCTTCGAATAATGAGCACTTAGCACAGTGTATCTTTGGTCTGGAGCAGGTTTGCATTAACTTTGCCGCTACTTATGGAAAATAGACGCATCTTATTTGGGCTTTCGTTAATCGTTTTGATTGCATTCGGTTGCTCAACCAAAGTGGAGTTGAATGCTCCTTATAAATCAACAACATTAGTTTTTGGTTTGTTAGATCCAACATTGGATACCCAATGGGTGAAAATAAACAGGACTTGGTTGGGTGATGGCAACAACCTTGATTATGCCATGATTCGAGATTCCTCTGAATATCCGGCTGGCTCTTTTACCGCAGTAGTAGAAGAATTGGTCAATGGTATCGTTGTAAATTCTTTTCCTCTCATTGATACCTTACTTGAAAACAAAGAACAGAATCCTGGTGACATATTTTACGCACCTGAACACACTGCTTATTATTTTGTACCCAATAATAGCAATTTGAATGAGGAGGCCTTGTACAGGTTGAACATCGACTTTCAGAATAATGACGATGTGGATGCTATGACCAACTTGATTCAGTCCGAGCCTGGGAGCATTACACAACCGCCTGGGGGTGTGCCGAATTTCAAATTCAATTTAGCCAGTGTTGGTCAAACATTTACCCAATATCCAGATTTGACATTCAAATGGAACACCACTGAGAATGCCAGACGTTATGAAGTGTTGTTGAACATAACGTATGTCGAAAACATTTTCGAAGATTTGGCACATACTGTTCTTGTGGAATCAAATGTTCGTACGATTAATTGGAACCTGGGCATTGTTACCAGCTCTTCAGATGCCGGCAACGAGACCTTAGAAAAGGTTGTCAATACAGAGCAGTTCTACATCTTATTGCAAAACATGCTTGATGCTGATCCATATATCACGAGGGAACTTGGAATTTGGGATGAAGAAGTACAAATTGCCAGAGCTTTTGACTTTGTATTGACCGTAGCAAATGATGAGCTTTCAACTTATCTGCAAATTAATGAGCCAGTAACCGGAATTGTTCAGGACCGTCCGGAATATACAAATATCAACAATGGGTTAGGGTTGTTTGCTTCTAGAGCTACACAGGCCGTTTATGGAATAGGTTATACGTCCTCTTCAATGAAGGCACTTGTAGAAGGAGAATATACTGCAGCCTTGAATTTTTGCACACCAAATCCTTTTAGCGAATATTACTGCGGAAACTAAGGTTATCTCCAGTTCAAGGTTGATAAAAAACATGAACTTCTTGTGCGTCAGCCCACCTTCTGATTACTTTCGAGGTGACCCCGATCATGGATGAACTAGACGAACTTAGAAGCGAAACTAGCTTTGCGATTTACCGTGTCATGGATGGCCTGATGAGTATTGAACTCAAGCCTGATTTGATAATTGATATCGACCTTGCAAAAAGGATTGAACATCATCGACTTCGTCTTGTTGGAGGGCATTCTTGGCCAACTATTCTGGTCATGCCTCCAACGTACCTACTTTTAGATAAAGAGGCATTTTCTTTTTTTGGTTCTGATACAGGCGTAGAAGGTTGTGCAGCAAAAGCGGTTGTCATCAAGTCCACTTTGCGCAAGTTATTAATGAATTTCAGTTTGATTTTTAATAATCAATCGATTCCTTTTCGCTTGTTTAATCACAAAAGTGACGCAAAACTTTGGCTGTTTTCTTTTATTCAGGACAGATACCGAGAATCTGAAAACCAAAATTGATCAGATTTTTTCGAAATAGAGGAATTCATTGTTTTTGGTGCCTCCTTTAATTTGGATAAGGTAAAGGCCCTGTGTTAATCCCGATATATCAATTCGGGTATACTGGTTATAAAGAACAGCGTTCTGAATTTCTTTGCCAGTCAAATCATAGATTGAATACGATGTGTTGTTGTTCCAATCGCCATTCAACCAGAGTGCATCGGAAGTAGGGTTTGGATATAAATTCCATGATGATAATCCATCCAATGACTCATCAATTCCAATTGGTTCTTGGTCTCTGTATTGGATGTTGGTAATGATGCCATTATTCTCTGTGACAACAAGAAGGGGAACACTAGCTGCTAGGCCGAGCCATTGATACTCTGTGTATTCTCTATCTAGTTCAAACCCTAATTCTAGCGCATCAATATAAATGGAGTCAGTAATTTCATAATCCATTTTAATTCGAAGCGTTTCAAATATGCCGTTAGGTAAGTAAAGGTTGCCCCATCCGTCTACTTCATATGACCGGGTTTGCTTCATTTTATAAGTGGCCAATTCAGGAATGCTCACCAACCATTCAGAGTAGCTAGAAGCTGTATTCTCATACTCCAATGGGAATTCATAAATCACATCGATGGGGTCGGTTTGCGAAGGAATTGGAATTCCGTTGATTGTGGCTCCATAGCCCACAATTTTATAGGCCTCTGCATCATTTTTATAGAACGCATAGAAGGCATCAAACGATAACTGCTCAGACACACTAAAGCCCTCTGTATTTTCTGCAAAGTCTGCTACATATTCCTGATCGAAAGGATTGTTAAATAAAAACTGATACGTAAAAGGA
>CAZKMC010000357.1:2240-2842 GCA_964553485.1 uncultured Comamonadaceae bacterium | reverse complement strand
GACCGAGCAGCACGTCATTTTCGATATAAAAAGAAAATTGTACAGGAGGATCTGAAATGGTGACTTTTTGAACTATGTGGCTTTCTGACCCCCATTTACTATTGTGATCTTGTAGACACTACCTGGCATTCCGGGGTTTCCGTCCAGCATCTCGAAATTCTTAAAACCATCTATCCACTTGTTGAAATACATCGGGTTTTGGAAGGTGTTCCACGCAAGCTAAACAGGAGCTTCAATCACGGTATCAAATGAATACTGCTGCTCGCCATCCACGTAACCAAAAATAAGCGTGATTGTTACAAGTGCAACAAGAATAACAGCACTTGCTTTAAGGATTCTTTTGATTTTTATTGACAATTATTTCAGGATTTCGAAACTCCCTTTTAGTTCAAAGTTTTTTTGTGTGCTGCATTCCACATCGAAAGAAAGCAGATAATAATAAGCTCCGTCGCTGGTTGGCTCTCCGTTGACTCTGCCATCCCAGGGGACAGGTGTGCCAATGCGCTCATGTACCAAAACACCCCAACGATTGTAAATTTTGATATCGTAATTGGATAGAATTTCGAGAATATTGAAGTTTGGATCGGATTTGAGGAATGGCC
>CAZKMC010000357.1:0-2230 GCA_964553485.1 uncultured Comamonadaceae bacterium | reverse complement strand
ATGTTTCGTTGCTGCCGTCGTTATTCGGAGAAAAAACATTCGGCATCACCAAATCGGAAGTTTCAATGAATACATTCTCCTCTACATCTACAAAAACGCTGTCTGAACCGCTGCATCCGTTCCCATTTAATGTCACGGTGATATAATACATTCCGCCAGCATTGACTTCAAGCGTTGACGTATTTGCTCCGGACAATATATTTCCTTCAATCGTAGTCCACTCAAAAGTCGCTGCTTCATCCGGAATAACATTGACATCATTAAGGAACACGATTGGATCAGCGCAAGAGAGGGTGTCGACGAGGCCAGCATCTACAATAGGGTAGTAGGTATTGTCCGTCACAACCACTTCATCTGATGACGAGCATCCGTTTTCAGGGTTCACTATGATTAGGGAATACGTTCCCGCAGTTGATGTCTGAATATCGAGCGAAGTAGCATTCCCAATAATCTGACCGTCACTTGTCACCCACAGCGATTCAAAATCTGAACCGTCCGTATCACCGCTGAGCGACACACTAGTCTGATCACAGTCAAGCGTATTGTCAGCCCCAGCATCGGCATCAAAGGGTATTAGATTCTCTAGAACTTCCACGTTGATTTCATCGAAACAAAGATCGTCCACGTTTACTTCCAGCGTGTAGGAACCTGACTGATTCACACTTGCCGTGCTTGCATTTGCTCCAGAAACGATATTGCCATCCTGTGTGGTCCAAAGAAATTCAACCTCATTGCCGAAGTTTGAGCTTCCTGTCAAATTCACTTCGAGATTGTCGCATGTTATGACTTGTGGGGTTGATATAAATGCTTCTAGTTCACCAACCTCCACAAATACAGAGTCTGTGAGTGGGTCGCCGCAAAGATTGAAATACTCCACGTAAAACATAGTGCTTACGGGTGGACTAGCAAAAGGAGTTTGCGAGCTTGGGTCGTCTAGAAATTCTTCTGGAGTCCAATTGTAAGTTCCTTCAGGGTCACCACTGGCAACAACGGTAGTTCCAGAGCCTGCGCAGATTGAAACGTCTGGGCCGGTAGAAACGATGTTCTCTTGCAGACAAACCTGCTGGTTGTTCCATGCTCCACCAGTTGCAGCGGTAAAGCCCCAATAGACCAAAGTCTGGCCGTTGAATATGCCTGCAATCAGATCTACAGTTACAGTCTGTCTCAGGAAGCAATCAAAAAACACTTCTACCAGATTGATTTCTGGGTCCCAAGTGATTCTTACCACATGGTCAATTCCGTCTTCGATATTTGCGCTGAATACCGCGGCCTGAACTGGTCCTGCAATTGCATTTACAGAGACATGTGAGACATCGCCGTTTGAAATCATCGCAATGTGATCAGCTAGCAAATCGCCATTTTCACCGTTTTGCCAAGTATCAAATTCCACCCCGAAACTAGGGTCAAATCCACCAAATCCAATTCCTCCACCTGATTCGCCAATTGCACTTGTGCCTACAGTTTGAAGCACGAAAACAATACCATCTGCTCCATTGTCATTGTTGGTGCCGAAGTTCATTGTGAATTCAAGATCAAAAGGCTCGGCTAGGTTGATTTGATCTGCATACCAAACGGTTCCGTTCTGAGTGGGCAATGACTCTGTTAAGAGGTAGCAATCATCCCCCACATATTGGGCGTCGCCATTGAGGAAATAAGATTGAGCGTGTGTCGAATTCAAGCCAAAAAGGCAAAAAATGACAAGGGTATAATGAAGGATTGGTTGTGGCACAGCAGTCTATTGGTTAAGATGTCCTAACTCAAATATACTGAATCGCATTCTTATTATTCGATGCGTTGGATGTAAAGAGCTACCAAATCTGGGAAAAAGGCATAAGATTCAATTCCGTCTTCAACACCCATGGCATGTAAATAGGCATTGTTGAGTTGGATAGAAACCCAAGGGAAATAACCCACAAAGAGTTCCTTTTGATCTCGAAGCATTTGGATATCTGAGGCCACAACTTCCGGAATTAAATCGGCAAATTCATGTGGAGAACCACGAGGCACTAAATACCGCAGTAGCTCAATCCATCCGGCATAAGCCAGCGCATCATCTCCTGAGTTGACAAGCGCAAGAAAAGCCACCAGGTTGGCTTCGCCTTCATCTGTAATTCCATAGACGTGGGCACATTCATGGGCCAAAATGAAGTTTCTTTCCGGAGCCATATACGTGAGATCCGTGTAGCCTTCTCCCGCAAAAGGAAAGTAGATTCCAGCTATTCCCAACTTC
>CAZKMC010000356.1:0-2843 GCA_964553485.1 uncultured Comamonadaceae bacterium | reverse complement strand
GGCTAGCGGAGGAACAGAGTTTTGGTGGTACTTGGATGACGTTTTGGTTATGGGTGAAAATGGAGCGAGCTATAATCCAACGGCGTCCGGTTCTGTTTATGCGGTGGTGGGTGATGGCAGTTGCGCGCGACAAACAAATTCAATAATCTGGCAAGTAACCACAGGAGGAATTCCTGGGTGCACTTATTCCGACGCAACCAACTACGACACAACGGCTGAAGTAGACAATGGAACTTGTTTGTTTGATCTTTCTTCAACTTGCCCAGCAGATATTACGGGCGACTTAATAATTGGCACAAGTGATTTGCTTGCGCTACTTGCCGCTTTTGGAGAAGCTTGCAACTAGATCAAGAGCTAAAGATTCCAACTGGTCTAGCACCACATTTTTTTCATAGAGCTTCTGAGCTCTAGCTCTGCCCTTCAAGCCCATGCTTTTGATGTCTTCGGGCTTCTCTAGGTATTGGACGATAATTCGGCCCAAGCCATGATGGTCAAATGGATCATACATTTCGCCAAACTCGCCATGGTTGAGGATTTCTGGGGTACCTGCCGCGTCTGTTCCAAGAACAGGAACTCCCGCAGCCATGGCTTCGATGGTTACCATTCCAAAGGTTTCTCCAGCAGAGCACATGGCAAAGATGTCCATGGCGGCATAAGCCAATTCAACCTCAGAGAGAAATGGAATGAAGTGAACACGGCCTTCCAGATAATTCAGCTCGATGATGTTTTTCAGGCGTTTGACAAAAAACTGATCTTCATTGCGTGTCATTTCTCCAACAATGATCACATGCCAGTCCATATTTTTGGAATAGGACATGGCCTTGAGCAAAGTGTCTTGTCCTTTGAGTGGATCAATCCTTCCAACAATTCCAACAATCGGAACATCTAAAGGTAGTTTGAGCTTCTTACGTGCTTCTTCCTTGCTGATTTGATTGTTGAATTGAGACATGTCCAGTCCCAGTGGGATCATGTGCAATTTTTCTTCTGAGAACTTGGTGCGTTTCAAGACCTGTTGGTAAAGAAAATCAAGGGTAGCTACCCAAGCGGAAATACGATTGAATCTTCTTGTATGGAAGATATCCAGCTTGTCTACCCCCAATTGCATGGCTTGTTGATAAAGAACTGGAATGTGCAATCTTTTGCCTATTCTGCCCGCTAATCCCATGTCCCGGGTGTCGCGAATCCAGATCAAATCTACGCCCATCTCTCGCATGGTTTTTTCTACTCGAATGGCAGAGAGGAAATAGATGTATTTGTGGTGGTGGCTCACATAAACTCTTTCTAACTTCTTCTTTTGGGCGAGTTCTGCCAATGGCGAATTATCCACAGTAAATATCGTGACTTGATGTCCGCGTTCTTGCATCCATTCCGCATAGCGAATCACGTTCATTTCAAGACCACCCCAAGAGATAGAAGAACAAAAGAAACCGATATGGATTTTGTCTTTCACGCCACAAAGAACGTGAATCATTTTGAGTGCAAGAAGCTACTTGGGTTCTACCGTAAATGTGGCGAGTTTGCTGTGCGCGGTTACTCGCCAAGTCATTCCCAAAGACCTCAGAATGCTTAACCCACCAAGCGCAATCAGAGCCACTCCTCCGGCCAGTAGTATTCCAAGTTTGCTGGTAGGTTCAGGATCTGCAATTGCAATTAAGATCAACCAAACTCCCACGCTGGAAAGTCCAAGGCTAGTAAGAATTGTGGCAATTTGCTTGGCGCTTAGTCCTTCAGATTTTCTTGCTTTTTGAATCAACTTCACTGCGGAACTTAAGTCGCCTTCCTTGATGCCAATGGCACGATCATCAACCAAAAGAAAACGCTGTTTTTCTTTGTAGCAGTTCAATGCAACTTCTAACCAATCTGGCTGAGATGTTTTGATGGTTGGCAGCTTGGACGCTTCTTCCACCACAATTAGTTACTCACGTTATCCTCGAGGGAAGACATGATGATTTCACAACCAGCAAGAGTGCAACTAGATATCTGCACTTTTCCTCCAGTGATAGCTGCTTTTATTTTGTGACGAGTGCAAACTTTCTCATCAATGACAATTGCTACTTCACGTCCGAGGTAATCAGTAGTAAGCTTTTCAAGCGCCTCCGCTTGAGCCTCATTCAGTGATAGGATCAGTGCAGCTTTACCTTCTTCAGCTTCAGCTTTTTCAGGAGAGCCGGCCAAATCCAAAGGCACAAAGTGCATCCGGTTGAGGACTGTCCAAGCATCCTCTACAGCACCAGATGTCATTGATTCATCCATGGTGGTAGCTAGTTTTTCATAGTTATCCATAGGCAACATGTCTACTATACTTTTTCCATGGCGTTGAACCAAATAGATACCGTCTACCAAGGGTGTCTGAATTACATACTTCAAACTGTCGATCACGCGCTCTGCGAATTCTTCTTTATGATCTTGTACGTTCTCTAAGCGTGTTGCATCAGGCTTGGTGTCTGGTGCAATTGCTTCTTTCGGGTCTGAAGGGGTGGTTGTACAAGCGGTGAAAATGGTGACAAGTGCAACGAGCAAAATAAGTAAATGACGCATGTTTAAATCGGTTGTTTGTTTGGACGAATAATAATTTCTGTGATGACAGTATCTTTAGGAGCATTGATGCTCCATGCAATTTGCTCTGCAATGTGTTCAGCTGTCATTCCAGCTGCAAAATACGGCTTGTAATCTTTCAGAAGGTCTGCATTTGTTGTTTGATCAACAAATTCTGTGTTGACAGCTCCAGGTGAGATGGTGGTTACTCTCACTTTAGCGGCTAATTCTGTGCGAATACTTTCAGAAATGGCCCACACAGCATGCTTGGTAGCGCAGTATACGCCACTGTTTGCAAAAACTTGGTG
>CAZKMC010000355.1:1775-2866 GCA_964553485.1 uncultured Comamonadaceae bacterium | reverse complement strand
ATGGGAGCTTTGAGCACTGTTCCCGCCACCAGTTTAGGCGCTACCGCAATCAAAGGAGCAATTGAAAGATCTGGAGTTTCTATCACTGAAATTCAGGAAGTATTTATGGGCAATGTGTTGCAAGCCAATTTAGGACAAGCACCTGCCAGACAAGCGGCCATGGAGGCTGGAATTCCGAACACTGTTCCTTGTACCACCGTCAATAAAGTGTGTGCTTCAGGAATGAAAGCAATGATGCTGGGTGCGCAAAGTATTTTGGCTGGTGACAACGATGTGGTAATTGCTGGTGGAATGGAAAACATGAGCATGGTGCCGTTCTATATGGATAAAGGTCGGACAGGACAGAAGCTTGGCGATATGAAATTGATCGATGGTCTGCTCAAAGACGGTCTTACAGATGTATACAACCGGGTGCACATGGGGAATTGCGCTGATATGTGTGCCAAAGAGAAAAACATTTCAAGAGAAGAACAGGACAATTTTGCCATCACTTCGTACAAGCGTGCAGCGGATGCATGGAAAAACGGAAGATTCAGCAATGAAGTAGTTCCCGTTGCGGTGCCTCAACGTAAAGGTGATCCTGTAATGGTTAATGAAGATGAAGAATACAAGAACGTGAGGATGGAAAAGATTCCAACCCTTCGGCCAGTTTTTGATAAAGAAGGAACAGTTACGGCTGCCAACGCTTCAACATTGAATGATGGTGCATCTGCCGTAGTTCTTATGAGCAAAGAAAAAGCCCAAGAGCTAGGATTGAAGCCAATTGCTCGTATTGTGAGTTATGCGGACGCCGCTCAAGCACCTGAATGGTTTACAACGGCTCCAGCTAAGGCCTTGCCAATTGCTCTTGGGAAAGCTGGACTGTCAACTGCCGACGTTGATTTCTGGGAGTTGAATGAAGCTTTTTCAGTAGTGGGAATTGCGAATAACAATATCCTTGGACTGAATCCAGAGAAGGTGAATGTGAATGGTGGAGCAGTTGCAATAGGCCATCCACTTGGTTCTTCAGGATCCAGAATTGTCATTACCCTTATTTCTGTGTTAGCGCAAAACAATGCGAAATATGGAGCAGCAGGAATTTGTAATGGTGG
>CAZKMC010000355.1:1486-1765 GCA_964553485.1 uncultured Comamonadaceae bacterium | reverse complement strand
GTTGAGCGTCTCTAAATCCAAAATTGTATAACATCCAAAAAGTGAGCCCGCTATTATGCGGGTTTTTTTTTGAATTGACTAATTTAGGCTGAATTACAACTAACTAGATATCCCTATGCTTAAGAACTTCTTCCCGTTACATAATTTACGTGGTGACTTATTTGGTGGAATAACAGCAGGAATTGTTGCTCTACCGTTAGCTTTAGCATTTGGTGTGCAAAGCGGAATGGGCGCAATTGCAGGTCTATATGGCGCTATTGCCATTGGTTTTTTTGCCAG
>CAZKMC010000355.1:0-1476 GCA_964553485.1 uncultured Comamonadaceae bacterium | reverse complement strand
AACGCCTACTCAAATTAGCGGACCAACAGGACCAATGACCGTGGTTTCAGCTGTGGTAATTGCTGAAGCCATTCTTATCACAGGAAGTTTTGAGGCAAGTATACCCATCATTATTGGATCATTTGTTTTATGTGGTTTGGTTCAAATTGCATTGGGAGTTATAGGTGTAGGAAAGTACATCAAATACATGCCATACCCCGTCCTGTCTGGTTTTATGACGGGGATTGGAGCAATTATCATCATCTTCCAAATCTTCCCCTTACTGGGCTTAAAATCGCCTTCAGACACATTCTCAGTCTTGAAAGAATTGTCAGGGGTATTTGGAAATATAGATATGATGGCCTTGCTTCTTGGACTAGGAACAATCGCCATAATCTACTTGCTTCCAAGGCTCACCAAAGTCATTCCAAGTGCGTTGGTCGCTCTCTTGGTCATTACCATCATCAGCGTATTGATTCCTATGGACATACCTAGAATTGGAGATATCCCGTCAGGTTTGCCAGATCTCAAAATTGATGTTTTGTTGGGTATAGAACAGGCACATTTGTGGTTGATACTAGAATTTGGAGTCACACTTGCTTTCTTAGGGGCAATTGATTCTTTACTGACTTCGGTAGTTGCTGATAACATGACCAAGACACAACACAAGAGCAACCAAGAGTTGATAGGTCAGGGGATAGGCAACACATTTGGAGGCCTCATTGGTGGATTGCCTGGTGCAGGTGCAACTATGCGGACAGTGGTGAACATCAACAACGGAGGAAAAACAAAGTTGTCTGGAATCTTCCACAGTTTGATTTTGGTGGTCATACTATTTGGAGCTGGAAGTTTGGCCAAAGAAATTCCATTGGCAGTTTTAGCAGGAATCCTCATCACGGTCGGAATCGGTATTTTGGATTACAAAGGCCTTCGCAACGTACGACAAGTGCCAAGGGCAGATGCGGTGATCATGATCATTGTGCTTTTCATAACTGTTTTCGGAAACCTCCTACATGCGGTAGCTGTGGGACTATTTTTGGCTTGTATACTCTTTATGAAAAACATGGGAGATATTTCTCTTAATAAAATCGAGAGCCAGAAACTTTCAACACTGGAAACAGACGTATCCATTGATCTTCCGCTGGAATTGCAGGAGGAAGTTTTTGTCAAAAAGCTTTGGGGAGCGATGTTCTTTGGTATCACCACTGACTTCACTCGCCTCATCAATGAAATGCCCGAGGTCAAATACGTGATACTCCGTATGAAAACGGTCCCATATATGGATCAAAGTGGATTGTATGCCCTGGAAGAGGCCATTCTGACCTTAGAATCACAAGGGGTACAGGTCATCATTACAGGTATTCAGAAGCAGCCGCGAGATTTGATGACTCGTATTCGGATCATTCCAAATCTGATAGAAGAGAAGCACCTTTTTGTTAGCCTGAAAGATGCATTGGACTTCATTTTGATCGATCATAACAAACCAAGAGAAAACCC
>CAZKMC010000354.1:0-2890 GCA_964553485.1 uncultured Comamonadaceae bacterium | reverse complement strand
CGTACAGCAATACCCAAGTGTTCAATCTTATTCATGAACCAAAGGTACTTTGTACTTCGCAGAAATTGAATGTGGTAATTACTTTTTGATGATCAACTTCCCAAACTGATCGGCATAGTTGAGGTAATACTTTCCATTAGGCAATGTGGTAATACCGAAAGAAGCTCCTTGATTCTCTAAAATCAGTTCGCCATACTCGTTGTATAACTCAAACGCTGTGAACCCAGAAAATTCAACTTTATCTGTGACTCTTTCGCTCTTCAATTTTACAGGAGGAATTTCACTTGTACAAACAATTTTAGCGCTGTAATGCGGTCCAGATGAGTCAATCTGCTTTAAGCGATATTGATTTTCTCCGAAGTGCATAGGAACTTTCACATTATAGTCTTGTGCTTCCTTCGTTCCTTTTCCCACTACCAGACCTACTTCAACCCATTTGTTCCATTTGAACTGTTCAACTATGAATGGCAATGACCCCAGCTCGCCTTCTGTGCTCCAATGAAGTTTATCTTCAATGTGAAACCCTTTGACAAGTTCATAGGTCGATTTAGGCGCAATGGATTGGGGATTAATGACTTTAGGCTCGCAATCATCCTTGCTCATGATGGTAATCACCACAGGATCTCCTATCAGCAAGTCCCATAGACTCAAATCAATTGCAAATGCGCTTGAATTCACTTCGTCAGATGAAACCTCTCCATTTACATGTACCTCATATACACAAAAGCCAACCCCATCAGAGGCAAAAGGATTCTTCACGTATATGTCTGATCCTTGATAAATGCCATTCATCACAAAAACTCCCGCAAAAAGGGGAGAAGCAAACAGCAAAAGAATTAAGGTGGTAAATGTTCTCATTGGGTAGGGGTGTTGAGAATGTGCCAAATTAGGTATTACTGGATGATTTGTAATGAATTTATCAATTTCTTCAATTGTTTCACTCGATCCATTGTGTATTCACTCTCTAAATTAGTGGTGACTATAAAGGCCGAATTTCCCAGTTGAATACGTCGGTAAAAGCTAAAAGAAAAAGGCTCACCAGTTGGTAGTTTTGCCTGACTAGTAAATGCATCAGCGCCTTCACCATATATCGTATAGCTGAAAAGTTGGTCATTGCGCAATTCCGATTTAATTTCATCCAAACGCATCGCATCTTCCACCATGGTCATTTCCAATAAACCATCTATATACACTTCATATCTTCCAACTTGTGAGTTGTATTTCAGATCCACAACTTTCCCATTCATGAATGTGAAATCCGTGGATAAGGTCATGGGCAATCCAGACTCCACAAAGCTGATAGTTTTTGTGGGCAAGGCGTTTTGGTCTATGATGTCAGGTTGCTGATCTTCCACTCCGTTACACGCCGCGAAGCAAACCAAGCATAAAACACTGAATACTAGACGCATATGTACATTCTTATTGTTCATTACCCTTGCGTCTACGGATTTTCTGCTCAAAAGTTCCCTGCCTTCTTATCTTTGGGAACATGAATTTAGATTTAACAGGAAAACGTGCACTCGTTTGTGGGAGCACCCAAGGAATTGGCTTTGCAGCTGCAGCTCAACTTTCTAAAATGGGGTGTTCGGTTACTTTAATGGCAAGGAATGCCGCCAAGTTGGAAGAGGCAGTGGCCCTTTTAGACGCAAGCCAGGAGCAGAAACATGCATTTATTGTTGCAGATTTTGATCATCCAGCTTCAGTCGAGGAAGCAATTTCCGCATACGTCACAAATGAAGTCATTCACATTCTGGTCAATAACACAGGAGGCCCTCCAGCTGGTGCCGCTCATTTGGCTAAAGCCGAGGAATTTCGCATCGCGTTCAATCAACACCTCATTTGTAATCACATCCTTGCCCAACATGTCATCCCAGGTATGCGTACCTCGGGGTATGGGCGTATCATCAATGTGATTTCCACCTCTGTGAAGCAACCTCTCCCGAATTTAGGTGTTTCAAATACAGTGCGTGGTGCTGTTGCAAATTGGGCCAAAACCCTAGCCAATGAGTTGGGTCCTGATCAAATCACGGTGAACAACATTCTGCCAGGAGCAACGGATACTGGCAGACTCAATAGCATCATTTCTGGTAAAGCAAGCAAGACTGGACAAGAGGAAACCGCAGTTAGAAAAAGCATATCAGATTCAGTGCCATTAAAACGTATTGGTCTTCCCAGTGAAATAGCCAATGCAATCGCTTTTTTAGCATCTCCAGCTGCATCCTATATTTCAGGTGTGAATTTACCGGTTGATGGAGGGCGCACTTCTTGCCTCTAACATAGGCCTGATATATTAAGTGTTATTTGTACACTTCTTACGTTGTTATAAAGATTGTAAATGTGACCTCAGAATAGGGCTTTCAGGCATATTTGATTCGCGATTTTTCATCTAAATTTGCCGCCAATTCAAACACAAAAAAATCCGTATGGCACATCAATTTCAGGATCAGATAGACGCATTCATGGAAAAAGTGAAGTTGCGTAACGGACATGAAACTGAGTTTCTACAGGCTGTTCATGAAGTAGCAGAAGCAGTTATTCCTTTCATGGAAGATCATCCGAAATACAAAAAAGGGCGCATTCTAGAACGCATGGTTGAACCCGAGCGAACGATCATTTTCAGAGTTCCTTGGCTAGATGATTCAGGTGAAATCCAAATTCACCGTGGTTTTCGAGTAGAATTTAATTCTGCCATTGGACCTTACAAAGGTGGTTTGCGCTTTCACCCTTCAGTAAACTTGAGCATCCTGAAATTCTTAGGATTTGAGCAAGTATTTAAGAACAGCTTAACCACACTTCCTATGGGCGGTGGTAAAGGAGGTTCTGATTTTGACCCAAAAGGGAAATCGGACAATGAGGTAATGCGCTTTTGTCAAAGCTTCATGACAGAACT
>CAZKMC010000353.1:0-2893 GCA_964553485.1 uncultured Comamonadaceae bacterium | reverse complement strand
GAAAAACATGGACTCAATTCAAATCCAATCATTGCAGTCTTACCAGGCTCAAGGAAGCAAGAGATAAGCGCAATATTGCCTTTGATGATGAGAGCTAAAAAGTCATTTCCCGAGTATCAATTTGTAATTGCGGGGGCACCTTCTCAAGAAGAAAGCTTCTATCAACAAGTTTGTCCCGAAGAAAAACTTCCAATCATTTTCAACGATACTTACGGCCTGTTTGGAGCAGCGGTTGCTGGATTTGTCACCAGCGGAACAGCCACTTTGGAAGCAGCTCTGCACCACATGCCTCAAGTGGTCTGTTACAAGTCGAGCGTCATATCCTATACAATAGCCAAAAAACTTGTAGACATCAAATACATTTCCTTAGTTAACCTTATCATGGATGAAGAGGTTGTGGTTGAGCTTATTCAAAAAGAGCTCAACGTAAATAATCTCATGCACGAAATGAAAGCAATACTTCCAGGAGGAAACAAACGGGATGAGCAGCTTTCTTCTTATCAAGAATTGAAGAAAAAACTCGGCGGTAGCGGTGCTTCAGAAAGAACTGCACAGTCTTTGTTGAAAAATCTACAAGAGCGCAAGAGTGCTCATTGAAAACCCCACTATTTTTGCTCCATGCGAATTATTCTTTTCCTTCTTTTTCTGCTGAACCTTCAAATAGGCTCGGCCCAGGATCATATAAAAGTTGGGATGTACGCAAATTCTTCATCGTCAAGTGCCGCTCTGCGGGTTGTATCCGGGGTATATACTTTGCTTGGAGATAAGTTAGAACTGCAAGAATTTACTCCAGGCCAAACCGCTACAATTCAGTCAAAAGATGGGCTAATTCAGTTAAATATTGATGGAAAGGTATTGGGGAAATACAAAACGCTTGTTTTTCAAACCAATCGCTGGGAATGTGAATTGACAGTAAAGCCGCAAAACAGCAAACTCCCACAAAGAAAAATTCAAGACAATCTGATTGTCAAGTCCAAAGGCGCCAACCTAACGTTCATCAACGAATTGGAACTTGAGAAGTATGTGTCAGGTGTTGTAGAAGCCGAGGCTGGAAGTAAGCAGACTTCAGAATATTATAAGGTACAAGCGATTATTAGCCGGACTTATGCGTTGGCGAATATGGGCCGACATAAAACTCAAGGATTTCATCTGTGTGACCAGGTTCATTGCCAAGTATATCATGGTAAAGCGAGGTTCAATGATTCAATCCCACTTGCTACTTATGAAACCAAAAACAACGTGTTGGTAGATGAGAATATACATCTAATAACTGCGGCTTTTTCTTCAAATTGCGGCGGTAATACGATCAATGCAGAAGATGTTTGGAGTAAACCTCTGCCCTATCTAAAGGCTCGTCCAGATTCATTTTGTTTGGTCATGTCAAACAGCCACTGGGAGAAGAGTATCTCAAAAAAAGCTTGGCTAGATTACCTAAACAAGGCTTATCAATATCCATCAGATGACAGTCTATTGAATGTGCAGGCAACGGCGTGGTTTCCTGAGACAAAACAAACGTTCTTTTCAGATTCTAGTCTCAACATATCAATGAATCGGATAAGAACCGACTGGAAATTAAGGTCCACATTTTTCATTGTTCTCCAAGAAGAAGATTCAGTGAGGTTTATTGGAAGAGGATTCGGACACGGCGTTGGTCTCTGTCAGGAAGGAGCTATTCGAATGGCCCAAATGGGTATTAATTACAGGGAAATCTTACATTTTTACTACCACGATGTTCATCTCGTTGACCGCAAGAATATCGACTTCTTTCAATACGAAGAGTAGCTCGCTTAACAACTTTTAAGTTTGTCTTGGAGCAATATCCCCTTATCTCGTGCTACCTTGTAGAGGAATAAAACAATTTCAGGTATGAAAGTTCTTCAACTCCTCACTGTTCTCGTGTTATCTTGTGTCTTCACCAGCGCTTCAAGTCAGCAGAAAGCCCAGATTAAAATTCACAAAAATCTAGATGGCAGCATTCAGGAAATTGACAAAGAAGTTGAAATAAAGGAGGGACAAGATATTTCTGAATTACTTCAATCTTTGAACCTACTTGACGAATTTGGAAACCTGAAAGAAGGTGAGACTTTCGAAATCATCCTTAGAAAGTCTAAAGACACAGATATTCTTCAGGAATTACAAATGGATCTCAATCAGATCCAACCTAAACTTCAATTGTTCAATCAAAAAGCATTTTTAGGTGTCATCTTGAAGGAAAATTTAGACCCTATTTCCAAACAGGCACTAAACGGAGCTACGGTTACAGAAGTAGTTCCCGGTTCGGCTGCTGAAAAGGCCGAGCTGGAAGTTGGAGATGTCATTCTTAAAGTCAATGACTTGGAAATCCTGAACACAGATGATTTAGTAAGAACCATTAGTGAAATGTCAACTGGTGAGCTTGTGGACTTATTGATTAAAAGAGAAGGCAATCAAATAACGGTAACCACAGAATTAGGGGCTCGACATGATTCCGAGTATCTAAGAATGCCAAAAAATTTCGAACTTATATTCCCTACTCCTCCCCCTCCATTAGGATTGTGGCAAGGTTGTCAGGATAAAGAACCAAAAGCCTTCCTGGGTGTGTATAAAGATTCAGAAACAGATAAAGGTGTGGTTATTGAAAGTGTGGTTTTGGCCTCATCGGCCGAGGAGATGGGCATTCAGGCTGGAGATATGATTCGGGAAATAAATGGTCAAAAAGTCACACAATTTTCTGAGATAGTTGATGTGATTGCTGAATTAAAGCCTGGAGATGATGTTGTAATCAAAATATTTCGTGATGGAAAAAGATCCACTATGAAAGGGCAGGTTGGTAGCGACAATGGCCAAAAAAACTTTGGACAATTACCAAGTAGATACAAGGGGTGCGATGAAAATGGCACAATGCACTTCGACT
>CAZKMC010000352.1:1632-2897 GCA_964553485.1 uncultured Comamonadaceae bacterium | reverse complement strand
TTCGTGGAAGCTTGTTGAAAATGATCTGTGAAACCGGTTAATGCGAAGCCTCCATTATTTAGAATATCGGTTTGTTTAAAAGTCACATTCTCAAAGAAGCTCTATTAATTATTAGCTATTAATTACTAGCTACTAATTATTAGACAAAGTCCACAACTCCCAACTCCGGCAATGCCAAAAACACCATCGCCAACAACACCAGGATCACCATCAATTTCCAGATCCACTTCATCCAAATCTGGTAAGGGATTCCGGCTATGCTCAACACACCCATGGTCACACCACTGGTGGGGATGATCAGGTTGAAGAGGCCGTCTCCGAACTGGTAGGCTAACACGGCATTTTGCCTTGAGATCCCGAGAATATCAGCCAACGGCGTCATGACGGGCATCGTAATGGCCGCCTGACCACTTCCAGATGGAATGAAGAAGTTAATGACTCCTTGCACCAAGAACATCAGCTCCACAGCCACTACACGAGGCAAGCCGTCCACCATTGAAGCCATGGCGAACAAAATCGTATCGATGATGTGGCCGTCTTCAGCCACCACCAAAATACTCTTGGACAAAGCAATGATCAATGCCGCGGGTAACATTTCTTTCACTCCCGAATAAAACGCTTTCATAGAAGCAGATAATCCTAGGCGGTTGACCAAAGCAGAAGATATCCCTAAGGCAAGAAACAAGGCACTGATCTCCATAATGTACCAGTCCCATTGCAAGGCTCCGATCATCACCAATCCCAGGGAGACCATGAACATGAGCAAGACAATGATCCGAGAAGTGGTCAGCGGAATGTCCTCCACGGTTTCTTTGATGGGCTTGACCTTGCCGTGCAAAATACTTTTTGAAGGGTCCTTCAGAATTTTTCGGGCATAGTTCATCACATACAAACTAGCCGCAAGAGTAAACACCACACACACCACCGTTCTATACCCCCACCCACTGAATGTCGGTATCTCGGCTATGCCGTGGGCTACACCAACTGTAAACGGATTGAACGCAGCTCCTGCAAATCCCACACCAGCGCCTAAAAAAGCGAGGGACACCCCCACAATGGCGTCATATCCCATGGAGCGGGCCAGTGGTATGGTGATCAGAATGAACACCAGGGTTTCTTCGCTCATTCCAAAGGTGTATCCGCCAAATGCGAAAAACGACATCACAAAAGGGATGGTCAATACGCCAACAGTCTTGTTCCTTTCGGACCAACGAACCACCCTAAAAAGCAGCGCATTGATGGCTCCCGTTTTCATCAAGAGTGCA
>CAZKMC010000352.1:0-1622 GCA_964553485.1 uncultured Comamonadaceae bacterium | reverse complement strand
GAGTGCAAAGGCACCACCTACCAACAATACAAAACCTACGATGTCCGCGGCCGACTCAAACCCTCGCAATGGCGCCATAAAGGCGTCCCACAGATTCTGGGGGCTCGCTTCAGCTTTGTGGTAAGTTCCGCCAACAACTACGCTCCTACCATTTACTTCTGTTCGGTCATAAGCGCCGGCTGGCACCAGCCAGGTCAATACAATGGTCAGTAGTAAGATGACCGCCACAATGATTAAGGCATCTGGAGATTTTCTTGTTTGGTTTTTCATGTGACCAAAATACATTTTCACGTTGATTTAGTGACAGAATCCGGTCACTTCTGATTTCTGAACAACTTGGAAAGCTTACCTTTACTAGCAATTACACCTCATGCTCGATCTAACGCGCGAATATATCGACAACCTCCAGGAACTCATTCAACATGGGAAGGATGAGGCTATTCGGGAGTCGCTAATAGACATCCACCCTGCCGATATTGCGGATATTTTTGATGAGCTCAAATCAGAAGAAACAGTTTACCTCTACAAGGTTCTAGACAAAGAGATTGCTGCAGATGTGCTGGTTGCATTAGAAGAAGACGTTCGTGAAAAACTCATGGCATCCTTCACTAGCCGCGAAATTGCAGAAGAAGTGCTGGATCGCATTGACTCGGATGATGCGGCAGACATGATGTCTGAGCTCTCAGACGAGAAGATCGAGGAGATCATCGCCTACATAGAAGATCAGGAACAAGCCAACGATCTTATTGACCTTCTTAATTACGACGAGGGAACCGCTGGTGC
This sequence comes from uncultured Comamonadaceae bacterium, assembly GCA_964553485.1. Lineage (GTDB taxonomy): Bacteria > Bacteroidota > Bacteroidia > Flavobacteriales_D > Sanyastnellaceae > CAZKMC01. Next base: position 839 of record CAZKMC010000352.1, on the reverse strand, counting down.
CCTGATGGCAAAAGAGCTTATCAAAGTCAACCAGAACTGGACCGTGGCGCATTGTATTCGAGAAATGCGCAGACAGGCCGAAGACCTTGAAAACGTGTACACCATTTATGTGGTTGACGACATGCAGCACTTGTTAGGCCGTCTCTCCCTGAAGACCTTGCTCTTTTCTGCCACCACTACCCGCACCCTGATCAAGGACATCTATGATGCGACCAAGATCATGACGGTGTTGCCAGAAGAAGAAGCTGAAGTAGTGGCCCGCATGATGGAAAAATATGACCTTGTTGCATTGCCCGTAGTCAATGATGCTGGACATCTACTAGGACGCATCACTATCGATGACGTCGTAGATGTCATCAAGGAGGAGGCTGAAAAGGATTACCAAATGGCATCGGGTATTTCGGAGGACGTTGAAAGTGACGATAGCGTATGGACATTAACCCGTGCACGTATTCCATGGCTCTTGATTGGTATGGCCGGGGGAATCCTTGCGGCTTATGTCATAGGGGTTTTTGACATCACAGAAAATCCAGAAATGGCCTTGTTCATCCCACTCATTGCTGCAATGGGAGGTAATGTGGGTGTACAATCGGCCGCAATTGTGGTGCAAGGATCTTCACCCGCCTCACCAAAGAATTAGGAGTTGGCCTCGTAAATGGAACTATTTGTAGTCTCATCCTTTTGTTGGCAAGCACAATTTTGAACTTCCCACTTGGACTGAGCATCACAGTAAGTCTTGCACTACTCTCCGTCATTACTTTCGCCGCGCTTTTTGGAACATTTGTCCCGTTGGTATTGAACAAATACAACATCGACCCAGCACTTGCAACCGGTCCTTT
>CAZKMC010000351.1:0-2912 GCA_964553485.1 uncultured Comamonadaceae bacterium | reverse complement strand
CTCCTATCTCTATCCATATTTTGGGTACGCAGCAGATCTAGACCCCTATAACGAAGAAGAGACTTGGTTGATCTGGGGCTTGGATCAGACGCATCCAACCCTGGGACTCTCTCCCGGCGACTGGGTAGTTTGGGACGCACATTTTGGTCCCAATGAAGGCAAGTTAGATTTAAGTCAATTGTCAGAAAATGAGCAGTTTACCTTAAAAAAAGTAATCTACCCACCAGAAGCTTTCAAGGTTCTTGGGGGAAGAATATTCGAAGTATACATCTACCAAGTAGCTCCACGACCCGAAAAAGAAACCCTACATGAGCAAGTTGGTCTACTGGAAGAAATGAAATACCCTGCAGGTACTGAATACGTCAACCTTTTCAGAGATGCCTCTTTTTATCACTGCAATGGTGTGAAGCAAATGGTTTGGGTAAAAGGCGGAGTGAAAGCCTCTAGTGCAAAGCCCAATTCTGGTTTCCAATTGTGTTTTACGCAAAGAAAAGAAGGTGAAGTCGTCTATCACAGAAGTATCAATGTACCTGTCACGCCTGATTGGACTCCCTTGTCCATCTACTTTGAAGTAGATGCTGACATTGGTGTTTCCGATGAAAATGTCATTTACATCCTCAACCCTGAACAGATCGAGATGGAAGTTGCAGGGGTTTCGTTGACACAGAAATGTTCCAACTGGTAGGGTGCAGTTTTGAGACTTGAAACTTGAAACTTGAGACTTGAGACTTGAGACTTGAGTTTGGAGTGTGAGTGTGTGCGCCTTGGCAAAGGCTGCGGTCCATTAAGGTTTGGAGTTCAGAGAGTGACGGCTCCCAGCCGTCCATGAATGTGTGAAGTATTGAGAAAAGCCGCTTCCATAATGACTTTGTAAGATTGTTGAAAAATTTGGTTGTTCACCAATTGCTGATGGCTTATTTTTAAAATCTTAAACTGATATGCCATGCGATTTATTCTTCTTTCTCTTCTCGTTATTGCCTTTCCTTGTACATTGATTTCTCAACTTGAGTTTGTTGGTACTTATGACTCAGTTGCCCGGCTTATCTATCTTTCAGACAACGAGCCTGCAATATTTATCTACAACCAGGAAAACGAACATATTGAACTGTACGACACTGATCTTTCCTTGATCAGCACATTTGATATCCCCATAGAATATGAAGGTACTGCTCAGTATAACTTGTTTCATGTAAGCAAGACCTTGTTCGATTGTGACTCTACCAATATTGAATATCTGATCTCATATTCATCAGAAAATATTTCAGAGGCTTATATCAAGATTCTAAGAGAGGACGGGTCGGTGCTGCTGAATCTTCCGGAACACACCTTTGCAGATGAGGGAATGATTAATGTGGTTCCTTCGATCCACAAGGCAATGATTGAGGATGAAAATGGAGTGTTGTTCATGTTTTTCAATAGCGGACTCCCTCATCCTTCAGAACCAACCACTTTATACCGCAGTTGCGGATCAATTCCCGGCTGTTCCAATCCTTGTGATGAAACTACAGTAGGAGTGATGGAACAAGTAGTTGAAAATAGCCAGATCCATATATATCCCAATCCCGGAAACGGACAATTTTCGTTGGAGTATGATCTGCCCCGGGAATTCTCAAGGGCGACGCTTTTGCTGTTCGATATGAGGGGTAAGGAGGTGCTCCGCAAAACTGTTGGGCCATCTATGAGTCATGTCTTGATCAATACAAGTTCACTCTCCTCAGGACGTTATGAAGTGGTGTTGAGCACCAAGGAAGGAATGGTCATTTCGGCCAGTTACATCGAATTGTAAAAAGAGGCCTATAAAGAAGCAGTTGGATCGTTAATTGACAATAGTCGCCACAATTTCAATTGAAAATATATTGTCATTATTATTGATTAGAGAAGTGATCTATATGTGGAAATATTAGTTTGGGGAATGTCTCGGATTGAATAGTTCAACATCTGGTTAGAAGTGATATTATTAAATAATTATTTCAGGACAAATAGCATGATAGAAAGGGAAATAGAATAATTATCTTGTGAGATAATTTCTTGAATTACGCGTTCTGAATTGAGATTTAATATGCAGTATACAAATATGATATTCGTTTAGATGTGAAAAGATTTTGAATTCTAGAACTGATTCTAATTGTTCTAAATGAGCTTACACTAGAAGCATAAAAAAAGGGCATGTCCAAAGACAGCCCTTTTTTAGATTTATTGTATACTTTTTACTGCTCGATCAAGTCAAAAATTGACCATTCTGGGGTCTGACCTTTCGATACAATTTTGGCATTGATGAGAAGTTGACCAAAAGAGCTTCAAAGGCCAAAATCACTCAAGGTGACATCATGCCTTCCGCTTTCCTCTACTTCAACTTATTCCTCTGCTTCCTCTCTTTTCCGCTTTCCTCTCAACAATCCTAACAAAACTCGTCAAAAGCCATCTTCAAATTGTCTGCAATCATCTCGGCAGTTCTTCCTTCAATATGATGACGTTCGATCATGTGGACCAAAGACCCGTCTTTGAAAAGAGCAATGGCCGGTGATGATGGAGGGTAAGGTAGCATGTACTTACGTGCACGTTCTACCGCATCACGATCCACACCTGCAAAAGCCGTAGTGAGGTGATTTGGGAGTTTGTTGTGGGTTGTTGCAAGCTTTACCGCGGGACGCATACTTCCTGCTGCACATCCACATACACTGTTAAGGACAACCAAGGTGGTGCCTTCTTTACTTATTGCCGCATCTACTGAAGGGGCATCGAGTAGTTCGTTGAAACCAACTTCAACCAACTCGTTCTTCATAGGGGCTACTAATTCTGGAGGATACATATTCACATCTATTTGTAGGGTCCAAAGGTAGGTTGGATGTGCGGATGACCCAAGGATGTGGATGTGAATAAATTACAAATTACGCATTACAGATTATGAATTG
>CAZKMC010000350.1:0-2915 GCA_964553485.1 uncultured Comamonadaceae bacterium | reverse complement strand
CTCTTATGATTTTCTTTTGACTGAAAGCTCAAAATTGACCGCGAATGGCCAGTTTACTTCTAACTCATTTACTCAAGATCAATTTGCGGTAGGTGCTCAGTTCTCATTTAATGACAGAGTTCTTCTGCGTGGAGGATACCAATGGGAAAGCGGAATTGGATCAGACGAAGACACGACCACTGTGCTTACAGGACCTGGTGCTGGACTTACTTTACAAATCCCTACAGGTGCTAATGGTACTATTATTGGGTTGGATTACGGATACCGTACAACCAACCCATTCAGTGGAATCCACTCAATTGGTGTCCACGTCCTCATGTAGGAATCGAATATTTATTAACTTTGCTTTTTAGAGAAGGCCCATATGCTGGGTTTTCTCTTTTTTTTCTCCGAAGGACCCTTCCATGAAGCGGTCCTAAACGTGTGTATTATGTCAAACTTTACTTATTATACAGAAGAAGGCCTAAAGAACCTTAAAGACGAGATTCACCAACTGAAAAGTGTGGAGCGTCCTAAGATATCTCAACAAATTGGCGAGGCAAGAGATAAAGGTGATTTAAGTGAGAATGCCGAATATGATGCAGCAAAAGAAGCTCAAGGCATGTTGGAAGCTAAAATCTCCAAGCTTGAGAATTTTCTTGCTAGTGCTCGTTTGGTTGATGAATCCCTAATTGACAATTCAAAGGTTTTCATACTTTCAAAAGTGAAAATCAAGAACTTGAACAACAAGGCAGTAATGGAATACACTCTTGTTGCTGAAAACGAGGCTAATCTGGCGTTGAAAAAAATATCTGTGGATTCACCAATTGGTAAAGGCTTGTTAGGCAAGGCAGTTGGTGAAATTGCTGAAGTTGAAGTACCTGCTGGCGTAATCAAATTCGAAATCTTAGAGATCAATCGGTAGTATGCCTACTCTATTTACCAGGATCGTCAATGGTGAAATCCCATGTCACAAGATTGCTGAGAATGATGATTTTCTCGCTTTCTTGGATATTAACCCTCTTGTGACTGGTCATACCTTGGTGATTCCTAAAAAAGAGGTGGACTACATTTTTGATTTGGATGAGAATCTCTTGTCGTCAATCAACTTATTTGCTAGGGACGTTGCAAAAAAGATTCGGCTGGCAATCCCATGCAAACGCATAGGGGTAACAGTAATAGGATTGGAAGTACCACATGCTCATATACACCTCATCCCGATCAACGGTGTTGCAGACATGAACTTTGAGAAATCAAAAATGAATCCTTCCCAGGACGAGCTGGCTGCCACAGCAGAGGCTATTCGAAACGCTTGACTACCTATTGATCAAAGCAGTCCACACACTTAATTTCCCATCTTCAAAGCGCGTCCAAATTGGACGAATCACCCCACCGTGTGCGCTTATGTTGTTGTAATCTCCGAAAAACACTCCTGGATGTGGGTTAAATGGGGATTCACTAATTCTTTCATTTGTGAAAGTGGCCCCACCATCGGCAGAGGTAGCCAAGTAGACATCTGTTTCTGTGCCTTCATGATTTCTGCGATCGTAATAAACGATGTGCAAATGGCCTGTTTCCTGATCCAATGCCATCCAAGTAAAGAACTGATGTTTCCCGGGGCCATCATTGTTGACCCTGAGAGGATCACTCCAAGTATTTCCTCCATCTGTTGACTTGGCGAGAAAAACATCTGTGTCATCAGAGCCATTTCGTTGATCTGCCCAATTGATATAAATCGTTCCGTTGTGCAATCCACCGCTTACGTCACAAGCAGTTACCGGCATTCCATTAGCCCGCAGAATTCCCGGGATCTCCTGATCCCACCCATCTACCATGTCCGCAGCATGAATATCCTTTTTTAGCCATGTACGGCCTTTGTTTATTGAGCGATCAAACCAGATGACCTCTCCCCTGGCCCAAGCCACATACACCTCCCCATTTGGTCCTGTACAGGGCACAGCTCCTTCTACGGTCATATCATCATCTGTGCAATTCCCACCGTATTGATCCAAACGAACGGGCTTGCTCCATTTTCTTGCTTTTCTGTTGGAACGTGAAAATAAAATATGTGTGCTGTCCGCAGGGTTCTTGCTGTTGTATTCATCAAATTGGGTCCAGCTTACGTAGATCCTATTCCCCTTTTTGTTGGCACAGGCCCACTCTTTGTCCTGATCTGCAGGGTGATTTTCCCCTATACTACCGCCATTACTCCACGTGGCACCACAGTCTTTTGTCCGTTGACATACAATGCGATCCAAAATATGGGGCTCTATCCATCCTTTGCCTGCAGGATCGGACAAATGCAAAAAATAAAAGTCTCCTTTATTTGAAGAAATAATACAAGGGTCTCCAAAAACTCCAAATGAAGAAGTGAGTTTATCTTTGGTCCAGGTCTTACCTGAATCTTCACTTAGATATATTTTATCCAAAATTGCTCCTCCAATGACCTTGGAAGGATCTTTTGGATTTACGGCTATGCTAGGCTCACAAGGAGCGTAACCATTGCCATCTTCGATATCCAACCTAATATTTGGATAGCTTGATTGAGCTGCAATCAGGAGATTAATCAAAAGAAATAATCCAGTGCAAATACTTTTCATCTCGAATACCATTTAGCATAGTCCTTGGCCATATACGTGAGTATCCCGTCGGCCCCGGCTCTCCGAATGCTTAAAAGCATTTCGGCCATCGCTGGTTCATAATCCAACCACCCTTTTTCAGCAGCTGCCTTGAGCATGGCATATTCTCCAGAAACATTGTAGGCTGTGATCGGAATATCAAATGTTGATTTCAATTCATGGATAACATCCAAATAACAAAGTGCCGGTTTCACCATCAAGTAGTCAGCTCCTTCATCAATATCCAACATTGCCTCTCGCACAGCTTCCCTCCTGTTTGCAGGATCCATCTGATACGTTTTCTTGTCGCCGCTTTTA
>CAZKMC010000349.1:0-2920 GCA_964553485.1 uncultured Comamonadaceae bacterium | reverse complement strand
ATTGATGATCTCCTTGGTAGACCTGCTATTCGATTGGACTTGGATCAAGTCAAATCAAAGATCGAAGGCAAAGTTGTGTTGGTGACTGGCGCTGCAGGCTCAATTGGGAGCGAGTTAGTCCGACAAATAATTGCATACAATCCAAAGAAAATCATATTGGTTGATCAGGCTGAAACGCCTCTCTATGAGTTTGAACTGGAATTGAAAACTAGTGGACAAATTGAAATGTGTGATTTTGTTATTGCCGATGTGCGGCAGTTAGATCGTGTGAAACGAATGATGAATCACTTCATGCCAAATCTCGTCTTTCATGCTGCCGCCTACAAACACGTTCCTCTCATGGAGGAAAATCCAAGTGAAGCCGTATTAACCAATGTCATGGGCACCAAAAACATGGTAGATGTAAGCCATCAGATTGGAGTTGAAAGTTTTGTGTTCATTTCCACAGACAAAGCTGTGAATCCTACAAGTGTGATGGGCGCGAGTAAAAGGCTAGCAGAGATGTATGCACAATCGATGAATGCGAACTCTCCTACCCAATTCATCACCACAAGATTTGGGAATGTACTTGGCTCTAATGGCTCAGTAATTCCACTCTTCAAAAGACAAATGTCCAACGGTGGGCCATTGACTGTTACTCACGAAGACATCACCAGGTATTTTATGACCATTCCTGAAGCAGTTCAATTGGTACTGGAGGCTTCTGCCATGGGAGAAGGTGGAGAAATATTTGTTTTCGACATGGGCGAGTCCGTGCGTATCATCGACCTTGCCCGCAACATGATTAAGCTATCTGGACTCATTGAGGGTCGCGACATCGAAATCAAAATCACCGGATTGCGACCCGGAGAGAAACTGTATGAAGAATTATTGAGTAAGGAAGAGGATACCATTCCAACTCACCATGCGAAAATTTTAAAAGCCAAAGTACGTCCTCATACCTTTGCCGAAGTTGAAAAGAACATTTCCGAATTGATCCAGTTATTCAATACGCAAGACAATTCGAAAATCGTTGCTAAGATGAAATCACTGGTCCCCGAATATAAAAGTCAAAACTCCGCATACTCAGAACTCGATTGATACCAATACCCTTTGGATATTTGTACTTTAGTGGCTTGAAAACATCACCATGACTGTAGACAAGAACATTGAAATGGCTAACCTCCAAGCTGAAATTGGAGAGTATATCGGATTAGGCAAGAATAGCCTCATTTTCAACTACGATGAAGACGAGCGAGGTAATACCTTGCACTTGATTACTGTGAACCCTAGACACAATCAGAGTTTTTTATTTCAAGTTACTCAAGGGGCAACAAAGTTGGATGCCTTACGCAATATGCTTGAATATGTAAGCAATTACAAAGACCGAGATGACAGCTACACCATTCAATGGAGTCTCCACAGGGATAGAACACTACATACCTCCTATTTTCGCGCAAAAAATGTGCTTTCAGCGCTTGATAAACTATACTATGATCGCGATCCTAATGGGATTACGGTATTTAGCGTGATCCTCAATCCGATATCTTAAAGGGTATCAGCCAGAAAACGGATACATATTTCACACTCAAAGAACCTTGTACTGATATGTACAAAGTTAAGGGCAGCAAACACTTTGCTTTTGCCTATCCCGTGCAGTCTGAAGAACAAATCAAAGAACATTTGGACGAACTCCGGAAGGAGCATTATGCAGCTAGGCATCATTGTTATGCTTGGCGCCTAGGAGCCGACCATTCTCGATATAGAGCAAACGACGATGGTGAGCCCAATAATTCTGCGGGCAAGCCGATTCTGGGACAAATACAGAGCTTTGAGTTGACCAATGTGCTCATAGTTGTCATTCGCTATTTTGGGGGAACAAAGCTGGGCGTAGGCGGCTTAATCGATGCCTATCGAACTGCCGCCCGGATGGCAATTGAACAAGGCAAAATAATAGAATCTGTAGTGGAGAATTATTATGCTTTGCATTTCCCTTACAGCCAAATGAGCAATGTCATGTCTTTGCTCAAAGACCGCGATTTACCTCAATATGACCAGGAGTTCGACTTGACTTGTGATTTGAATACAAACATCCGCTTATCAGAGTCGGAAGCATTTGAAGAAGCAATAGAAAACTTGGAAGGGGTGAAATTAAAGCTCAGATTCACGGCCTAAGCCTTTTTGCAGTAATAGATCTTCTCTTCCATCATCAGGGCAAATTTCGTTGCTAGCTCTGGCCCTAGTTCACTAAAATAATCTACTTCCTCCACTTCAAACCCTGCCTGTCGGAGCTTATCTGCGTAATCCTTGCCGTACAAACGTACGTGGTCACTCTGCCAATAGTGTATCTCCCGCTCTCTAGGATCTGTGATAGTCGGGTCTTCATAAGTAGTGTCTCTGCTATAGTCAACGGGAACTTGGAAAATGCCCCAGCCGCCTTTTTTCATCACTCGATAAAACTCACGCATCACTATAGCATCATCCTCTACATGCTCCAGAAGGTGGTTGGCCATTATCACATCGAATGAGTTGTCCTCAAATGGGATTTCATGCACATCAAAATGGTGGTCCGCCCATGGAGAAACAAGGTCTCCCGTCACATAATCAAGATTTTTCTGATGCTTGAACAACCTAAGAAAACAGTACTCCGGTGCTAGGTGAAGAAACCTATGAGGTGCGGTAAAGAAATCTGTTTTGTTTTGCAGATAAAGCCAAACCATCCGATGTCTTTCCAAGGACATTGAATCAGGGCTTAGTGCATTTGGCCTTGGCTTCAATCTTCCATATGGAAGAAGTTTACGGTAGCGAATACCCGTGATCGGGTCTTCGAAGTTGTTCCCACGATAGAACAGAGATAAAATTCTAAGGAAGAAATGAGCTACACGTTGCAGAATATGTCTGGGGACAAACCGGGTGACCCAACTGATAATTTTATTCATAG
>CAZKMC010000348.1:0-2935 GCA_964553485.1 uncultured Comamonadaceae bacterium | reverse complement strand
ACCGTTGTGCTACTTCATGACCAACCAATAACCGAGGATCAATTTCTTTAGAAAAATTCGCCAAAAAATGCTGACAGAAAATCTGCCTGGGAGGCAGACAGGCAAGTTCAGTAAATATCTTCTTTACGCTGTAGGTGAGATTATTCTTGTTGTCATTGGAATATTGATAGCATTATCAATTAATAACTGGAATGAAGGGAGAAAGAATGATCTGAAAGAATCACTTTTAATAAAGAATGTAATAGAAGATCTACGTTTAGATTCGGAGCACATCAGCCAATCTTTGACTGAATTGGACAATCAAGTGCATGTGGTAGACGATTTGATTGCTAAGGCCCTTGATAGCCAAAGAACTTTGAATTATGGTAGAATCCGGCTTGTCCGATACTCAACGGATTTCCGGCCAATATCTCAACGAAACCATTCTGAAGCTGTGAGCAACCTGGAAAATGAATCCAAACGAGAAATCCTATAATCCTATTTTTTAAGAGAGGATGGAGTAACGGACATTTTTATAGAGTATGAAGGCATCGTTCATGACAAGATAAGACCCTATTTAAGTGAAGTTGGGATGTACAACCTTAGATTCCTTCATAATGGACAACCAGATGAAATAAAGTAGGAACTTCTTCATCCTAAGATTCTTGAAGACCAATTAGCAAATGTGAAATTTCAACAGCTCCTCTTTGAAAGGAAGCTTAAAACTGATTCATTCAAAAGACTTCTGAAAGACCTGAAGATGGACAGCCAAGAGCTAATTAGAATTCTTAGTTCGAACTATAATTATTGATGAATACAATCAGCAATTTGAAATGATGATTGATATAATCAAAACACCGTGTGTAGTTAATTGCTAGTTCAAGCTTAATTACACAAATCCTCACGGATTTTCTGTTTGGTTTGGACTTGCTAAATGAAGGGCTTAAACAATGTTACTATTCTTAAACAACTCGTCAGCCTTATGAGCTGAAGCTCTTTTTCCCACAAACAAACTCCCATCCCTCAGCTATAAATCAGGTGTAATTTGACTCGTTGTTTTCCGCATGTTTGAAAACTAAACGACCAAGTATGCGTTATGCTGACCTTGCGGGGACACAAATTCTGGTTCACTTTGTCTTCGCGGTGAAAGACTATGAACCTTTGATTCTTTCCGAAGTGGAAGGTCCCTTTTATCAGTATTTAGCAGAGCTCATAGAAAAACGGGGACATCATCTCATAGTTGCTAACGGAATGCAGGACCATATACATATTCTCCTCGGGCTTAAGCCCACAGAAAACGTTTCAGAACTAGTCAAAGTAGTCAAGCGAGCCTCCACCATTTGGATGAGGAACCGCTTTGAATCACTTGAGACCTTCTCTTGGGAGCCTGGATATGCCGCCATTTCTTGTAGCAGAAGAAGCATGCATCAAGTGGTGAGTTACATTCGGAATCAGAAAGCCCACCACAGTGTCAAGACCTTTCAGGAAGAGTGCGATCTGTTCCTAAATTATCTGAGACATTGACACTCTCGTCTACCTCGGTCTTCCTTGAAATTGCTACCTTTCCGCAACAAAACAAAGAGGATGTTTTTGAACGCTTACAGATTGTTTTCGCTCACAAGTTTGGTGCTGATATCCAGTGTGATCAATGCTCAGCTGACCATTGTGGTGGATGAAATTCCAGCGAATACCCCTGAAGATCCTCAGATATTTGTTGCCGGAGATTTTCAAGGATGGGACCCTGGGAATCCTACATATCAGTTGGAAGAGCAGTTTGATGGAAGCTTTTTAATTGAAATTTCTCCTGCGCCAGGTCCTATCACTTTTAAGTTTACACGAGGTAGTTGGGATACCGTTGAAGGGAATGAAAATGGTGGGTTTCTGCCCGACCGACAATATACTTGGGACGGGAATCCGACCACGCTAACTCTTCAAATTCTGACATGGGAAGATACGGGGGGATTGGAAAGCACGGCGGCAGAGAACGTCTCCATCATGGATCCTGGATTCTACATGCCTCAGCTGGACAGATACAGACGCATTTGGATCTATGTCCCACCGGATTATGAGACGAATACAGACAAATACTACCCAGTCCTGTACATGCATGACGGACAAAACGTATTCGATGCGGCTACAAGCTTTGTGGGCGAATGGGAAGTAGATGAAACGCTAAATGAACTCTTTGATGCAGGAGATTATGGTTGTATCGTAGTAGCGGTGGACAACGGTGGAGAGTTTCGCATTGATGAATATTCGCCTTGGGTGAACGCACAATACGGCGGGGGACAAGGAGATGATTACATGCAGTTTTTGGTGAATACTTTGAAGCCAATTATTGATATCAATTTTCGCACATTCACAGATAGAGAGTACACCGGGATCATGGGCAGTTCTCTTGGAGGACTGATCAGCACTTATGGTGGAATCGAGTACAGCGATGTATTTAGTAAGATCGGAACCTTCTCACCATCATATTGGTTTGCTGATGAGAGCTTCACGCATGTGCTGGAAACATCGCATGAAGAGGATATGAAAATCTATACCATTGCGGGTGAACTTGAAGGTGGTTCGACGGTGGATAACACCTTGGAGATGGACGCTAGCTATGAAGAGACAGGTTATGAAGCAACAGAACATCTTACCATTATTCACGCAGATGGTGAGCACAGCGAATGGTATTGGAGACGTGAATTTGGGGATGCTTACGAATGGTTGTTTGGTGGACTCGACCTCAACATTGTCAGTGAAGTACCAGCTCTGGTGTTGTCTGTGTTCCCAAATCCTGCGGGTGAAGTGCTACACATTCGATCTACCAATTTTGCACCCATGCACATCCACATAGCCAACTTACAAGGGGCCGTGATACTGGATACACTCACTACAGAAAGACACCTTGACATTTCCTTTTTGGCCCCCGGCTACTATATAATTTCTTGCGAAAGCGATGCCGGAT
>CAZKMC010000347.1:2068-2957 GCA_964553485.1 uncultured Comamonadaceae bacterium | reverse complement strand
GAACTGCAGATTTGACTGCACAAAAATCAATTCTCAAAGACAAAGGAACCCTTTCCTTAAGAGTGAGCGATATTTTTGACACTAGACAATTCGCCTTTTCTACTTTCTGTCGTAGTTTCGAACAAGACCAAGTGAGAAAACGAGAATCGAGGAACATCTATATTACTTTCAGCTATCGCGTTGGAAAACTTGAACCCTCCAAGAAGAATAGAGGGAATCGAGGTGATGGCGATTCCGATTTTGACGATATGGATCTGGAATAGTCTTTATTCTTAAGCTTTTTTGGCCTTCGGCCGAGGAATAGTCTACGAATTATTAAGGCTACAAGTCCAAGTGATAGATTATTCTATTTCTTCTTCAAACCCGAATTGAGAAGCTCAGGATGAATATCAAGGGTTTCTTTTTTCCAAGGATTCCTTAATTCGTGTTCTGCTGGTTTGACAAACCCAAATAGTAAGCCCAAAAACTTGTTCGGCATGGTCTTTCTATGTCTAATAAAACAATGAAGACTTTGATCTTGTGCACCAACAGAACTCTTTATTTCCATTGCCGTTCTTCCAAAACTGATATTTTCAAACCTCTTGGAAATAGCCACATCTATGTAGGAATATAACATGGTTGGATATAAGGCGTATTCATGATTAAAACTATAATCAATCCCTACCATATGAGCCTCTAAAGTGCCATCGCAATAAAATCCAGTCTGAAAAGCTATCATTTCATCTTTCAAAAAGAATCCTTTGAAAAAAAAGTGATCGGCCCATTGAGCTTTAAGCTCTCGAAAAGAGTCAGGGTTTAACTGCCCCATCTTGAAATCAGCTTTTGCGTAGACCTGATCATACAGAACCTGAATTTTCTCCTTATGAAGGTCTATTTCACCCGATGATAA
>CAZKMC010000347.1:0-2058 GCA_964553485.1 uncultured Comamonadaceae bacterium | reverse complement strand
TCACCTAAATAATCATCAAAATTTTTCCATGATGAAAGGACTGGCATTACCATGCATGGGTCAACCTGAAAATCAAAATATCCAAAACTCCCAAATGCAGCATCTGCCTCCTTGGTGAGGCCGATAAAGTCTTTAACAATAGTTGCTGAAATTTTACTCCCAGATTCCTGCTCTTCTTGCTCAATTTTTAAAGTGGCATTATGAATTAGTCTGGCTCGTTCTTCAATGGAAATTTTATCATCAAACAAATATCCAAGCTCTCCCGAAATGAGTGAATTGCCAACAACAATTACCTTGAATTCTAGTTTTTTCTTTCCAAAACTCAAACCCTGCACAAGTAATTTCACAAGGGCATGGTCTTCCGGTAAGTTTCCATCGAAGTTGGACGTAATCGCACTGGTCACCTGCATAGGAGCAACACCAATCCAATCCCCATCTTTTTTGAAAATAACATAACGATAAGACAAATCCTTTCCTAGCGTGGAATCAATAATCTCACAATAATCATATTGCAAAAATGGGGATGCATTAGAAACAAATTGATCCCATTTATACCTCAGATTAACGTCTAACTTCTTATGTATTTCAATGGTCGCGGATTCCATAGCGCGTGCGGTCAAAATGCACGTGGGCAAATTAAGAGTTTTACACGCATTTATTCCACTGGTTCGGAAAGTCATTCTACAAATATACCTCGGTGTGCATTGCCAATTAAGACTTTTAGTTTATTTAACTTTGAATGAACTCGTTTGTTCTAAAGCTGATGCAAGAAAATCCCCGAATTCTCTTTTTTGATGGTCATTGTGGTTTGTGTAATAGATTAGTCAATATATTCCTGAAGCTCGACCAGAACCAACGACTAAAGTATTCCCCTTTGCAGGGAAACTCCGCCGCAAAACTGTTACCTAACAATTCCAATTTCTCTCCTGAGACAATTGTATTTATAGAAGAACAACAGATTTATGTTGAATCTGATGCCGTAATTCGTTCATTGATTAGTGTGGGAAGAGGCTTACAAGCAGCACGAATATTATATATCATCCCAAAGACAGCCCGAGATTGGCTCTATCGAAAAGTTGCCAAAAACAGATACCGCATTTTTGGAAAAAATGAGCTTTGTCGTGTGCCCACACCTTCGGAAAAAGAACGCTTCCTGCCTTAAAAGCTTGCTAAGCTGATTTAGTCCTTTTTGGAGCTATGAAAAACACTAGTAGCATACATAAAAATGGAAGCGCAGGCACTTTATATCGAACTACTGCCCCTAACACCGGAATGCAGGATCCAATGACGATGGATAGACAAACAACAAATGACAAGCAAACAAGTAAAAGTGTTGTCTCAGAAGTTTGTATTTTCTTGAATCTAGTCGCTCCAATTACAACAAGCACCCCGATGACACTATTTTCTATTGAGGCAAGCCAATAAAACACGCCATTCGCCTCAGTCACAAATGGCCTGAAATAAGTATATAGCAAGTTTCTCGGAATCCTTGTCATAAGTTCCCACCAATGTTCTAAAACGGGAATTTGAACCATACTTCCTGCTCCACTTTCCTTTGCCACATTGTAAAAATCAACTCGTTTTTTTGACAAAACATAAATCAAATCACCAGGAGAATAAAACCCACCAGCAAAAAGAGCCAATACGAATATTATCAAATGTACAATCCCAAATAGAACGAGCTTATTCCATTTCAAAAATTTACTTCCTAAGAGGAAAATGACACCCGGAATCATACAAAAGAGAACATATGGCTTAATTACAAGCAATAGAAAAAACCCAAAACAGATGGCTATCAGTGGTTTTCTGAATTTCTGCCTTTCAATCCGCATAACGCCCCAAAAGAAATGTCCTAAACCGAGCAACAATATGGGCTCCTTGAGCACTCCAGACCCCCAAAACATGACTGTAGGCAAGCCAAACACAGCAACAAAAATCCACCTTTCATTACGGGTTGAGCCAAGTCGAAAAGCCTTGAATAAATAACACAACCCAATTAGACTGAAAAAATTAAAAAAAATGGTATGAACATGATAATAGCCAAAAGAAAATAGCGCT
>CAZKMC010000346.1:0-2973 GCA_964553485.1 uncultured Comamonadaceae bacterium | reverse complement strand
GGTAAAGTTTGCCGATGATACGTCGGCCAATTTCAACATAGTTTTTGGCGATGGGCCACGATAGATTTCGTATTGAAGAAAGTCAATACCCTCATAGCCATCCCAAATCATATTCACCTCTCCAGAAATGCCTTCGTTAAGTGTTAAGTGCATGGTCTTGTGATTATCACTCAACTCGGATTCGTTACCACAAGAATCCACAACGCTCAACTTATATCTCGATGAAGTTTCTCGCGCATTTGAATTTGGATCTGAAAAAATGCTCAATTGACCCGTTGCAGGGACAGAGCCAATCAACTGATACTGGCCTGTCGTAGGGTTCTCTTTATAGACTCCGTACTCTAACGTCCTATAGCCCAAGGTTTTATTCCATATAATTTGATTCCTGTTTAAAGAATCCACTGATACAAGGCAAATTTCTTCACCATTAAAGGGCTTCCAAACTGTGACATCTAAAGTGTCAGATGTAGCATAACATCCATTTATATCTCTAACAGTGATCCACAACGTACTATCCTGATCCTTAACAGTTTGATTCTGAACAGTTGAACCATTATTCCAGAAATAATTCAAGTACCCAGAGCCTGGATTAATTACTAATGAATCTCCCAAGCAAAATTCTGTTCCATTCGACAAGGTAAAATTGACCTGAGGTAGGGGATTCACAATAATATTTACAGTATCAGACTTGTGAACACAACCATTCGGATCGGTCGCAAAAAACCAAAAAGATTGAGTAGAATCTGTGTCTACCATAATTGTGGTGTCCCCCGTATTCCAAGAATATGAATCAAACCCTAATGGGGCTTTGAGATATACCGTATCCTCCGTACACGCTGAGCTTCTACCTAGGATATATGGTAAAGTGCGCAATGATTCATCATCCAATAAAACCTTGATTCCCAGGTTGGTGGCTACCCAAAGAGACGCTCCTTGGTGGGCTGCATCATTGATGGTTGCACTGCCAAACGGGGCTGAAGTGGCATCATAATGCGTAAAGGTCGAAGTGATCGTACTGTAAACTGAAACTGAATTACCATTTGTGACTACCACATTTGTTCCATTACATCGAAGCTTTTTTATCGAACTCGCATTGGGCAAACCTGTAATCGTCGTAAAAGTTCCTCCAGAATATTTGACAAGTCCGGTTCCACTTATTCCCAACCACAATGTTCCTTGATCATCTTCATCTAGGGCTTTGACGTTGTTCGAAGGCAATCCTCCGGAAGTAGACGTAAAGTTTGTAAAGGAGCCTGAACTGTAAATACTCAAGCCCATTGGTGTTGCAATGGCGACGCTTCCATTTGCCAATTGGGCAATGTCCATGACCTGATTGGAAATAATGGTAGAGTTAGTCGTCTTATACTGAGTAATTGTTCCAGCAGTATCGATGACGACAAATCCATTACTAATTGTCGCATATCCCGCATAGACTGTTCCGTTTACGCCGCCTTCTACAATATAAACTGCATTTGAAGGCAGGCCGCTCGCCACGTTAATCTGCTGCCAAGCGCTGTTATCCCATATGAGTAATCCACTTGTTGTGCCAACAACGAGACGACCCATGTCATCTTTAGACAAATCATTTACAGTCTGAGATGGCATGGCTGAATTCGCCGTATTCAAAAGCGTTTGGGCACCCCCTTCAAATTCAAAGACGCCGCCCGTAAATCCAGACCATACTGTTGAAGCATCCGAATGCAACAATTTAATATTGTTAGTCGTCAACCCTGTGTTAGTATAGTCAAAATTGATGAAGCCAGTGGATCCAGAGCCATCCCACATATGAATTCCTTGGGTACTCGCCAAAATGGCTGTCATTCGGAGATCATCATAATAGACATCATTAAAAATGGATTGATTCAATCCAGAATTAAAGCTATAATAGAGTGTCCAAGCATTTAAGTTGTTGAGCGATACCGTAGAGAAGCCGTAATCTGTGGCCACGAGCAAATGGCCGTTACCATCTTGTGAAATCGCATTAATTTGATCAGACCCCAAACCATTGGATGTCGAAAGCTGCGTGTACTTCGTCCAGGTGCTGCCATCAAAGCGAGTAACTCCCTGCTCCGTTGCAATCCAATATGTCCCACTTGTATCCTGGAAAACATCGTTGATCATGTTTGAACCCAATCCGTTGCCTGTATTCGCCGCATTATATACAGTCCATGTTGGTGACCCATAGGTCCATTTGACCAATCCATTATCCGTTCCCATCCACATGGACGTATCGTTGGCGTGGATGCACCGAATGCGGTTTGAGGGTAACCCAGAATTTGCCGTGGTGTAGTTGAACCAATTGATTCCTTCTACAACGCTCAACCCATTCAACGTACCGATAAAAATGTGGCCCGTTGTGTCCTCATTCACAGCTGTAATAGAATCACTAATAATCCCCGAATAGGCAACATTATATTGGTGCCAATTGCCTGAAGAATACTCCCGCTCGGCCAGGCCTTTCATCGAACCAATAAACAATCCTTCTGACAAGGATTTGATTGGTCCAGTTTTTGAAGCACCAATAGCAATCTGGGTGGGCTTAAGAACATTTAATCGATTGCCGTCCCACTTGATAACACCATAATCTGTGGTTATCCAAATGTCTGTTCCAACACGCTCGATTGCATTCGATGCGCCTGGCGGCAGACCAGTGTTTGAGGACGTGTAATCCACCCAGCAATTCTGCCCAAAGGCAGCTATTGATAAGACGGACATGCATAAGAAAGAGTAGGCCTTTTTCATGGAGTAGGGATTTAATCTCTAAAGAAAGACCCATTGGCTTCAATTATGAACGAGTTGTCTGAACGAATTCACCAATAAGGGGATTTTATGACTAAAAATATGGTTCCTACTCTTACTCGACGCATTTATGTTTCACTTTTTCCTTGAAACTGCTAAAATTGGAGGAGCCATTGCACATAATTAAAAACGTACAGCATCAGGCTGTGATTTGGGCTGGTTCTGATAGAAGTT